>CANDJX010000066.1 GCA_947385185.1 uncultured Clostridia bacterium | reverse complement strand
GACTTAAGCGACGTGATAGTAGATATAGTGGAGAGCGGAAAAACTCTCGAAGCAAACGGTCTGACCGTGCTCGAGGAGGTTTGCGACTGCAGCGCGCGGCTTGTAGTCAATCGGGTAAGTCTTAAGACCGACAGTCGTCTGACAGGGCTTATAGAAAAAATGAAGGAGAATATCCGATAGGAGAAAATATGCTTATTACAGATAAAGAAAACGGATTAAAACGCGTTTTTTCGCGCAGCACCGAACTTTCCGACAACGTCAGCGGGCGCGTTTCCGGGATCATAGCGGATATTCGCGCCGGCGGCGATAAAGCGCTTTTCGAATATACCGCCAAATTCGACGGCTTCGACGTTTCCGCGGAGAATATCGAAGTGTCCGAAGCTATGCTTGCAGACGCGTATTCCAAAGTGCCGGACGAGCTTCTCGGCGCGCTGCGCAGGGCAAAAGACAATATCGAAAATTATCACAAAAAACAGTTGCTCGACTGCGAGCTTTCCGAAAGTGCGCCCGACGGTAAGACGGGCTATATGATACGCCCGGTCGAACGCGCCGGGATTTACGTCCCGGGCGGCAAAGCGGCGTATCCGAGCTCGGTTCTCATGGCGGCAGTGCCGGCATACGTCGCCGGCGTTTCGGAAATAATCATGTGTACTCCCGGAATAAGCCCGCTTACTCTCGTCGCAGCCGCCGAATGCGGGGTTTCGCGTATTTTCAGGATCGGCGGCGCGCAGGCTGTCGCCGCAATGGCATACGGTACCGAAAGCGTGCCTAAAGCCGACGTTATATGCGGTCCGGGCAATATGTACGTTGCCGAGGCAAAAAAACAGATCTTCGGCGCGGCGGGAATAGACATGATCGCAGGTCCGAGCGAGATACTTATTATTGCGGACGGCACGGCGGATCCGAAATTCGTCGCCGCCGATCTTTTGTCGCAGGCGGAACACGACGAAATGGCGATGAGCATTCTCGTTACGACGGACAGAGACCTTGCCGGAAAGGTGAGCGAAGAAGTCACGGCACAGCTTAAAACGCTTCCGAAAAGAGCGATTGCCGAAAAATCGATAGATTCGTTCGGCACGATAATCATTGCGGACAGTCGGGAAGAATGCGTGGAAATATCGAATGCGGTCGCTCCCGAACATCTCGAGCTTTGCGTGCGCGACCCCGAAGCGTTATTGCCGCTTGTCCGTAACGCGGGAGCGGTATTCATGGGGCATTGGTCGCCCGAACCGCTCGGCGATTATTACGCGGGGCCGAATCACGTTCTTCCCAACGGCGGTACGGCGAGATTCTTTTCGGCGCTCGGCGTAAATAATTTCGTAAAGCGCATAAGTCTTATTCAATACGGAAAATCCGGTCTGCAAAATGCGGCGAGCGATATAATCGCGCTTGCCGAAGCCGAAGGACTTACCGCGCACGCCAATTCCATAAGAGTCAGATTCGAGGAGAAAAAATGAGAAAAGACAGACTCGTCAGAAAGACAAAAGAAACGGACATAACGGTCGAGATCGATCTCGACGGCAGCGGAAAAGCGGATATAAATACGGGTATAGGCTTCTTCGATCATATGCTTTCGGCTATCGCGGTTCACGGCGGCATGGATCTTACGGTAAAATGCAAGGGCGATCTCGATGTAGACGGACATCATACGGTAGAGGACGTGGGAATAGTATTCGGCAAGGCGCTTTCGTCGGCTCTCGGCGATAAAAAGGGAATAGCGAGATTCGCTTGCGAATACGTGCCTATGGACGACGCGCTCGCGCGTAGCGTCATCGATATTTCGGGAAGATCTTTCCTTGTTTACGACGCGCCGCAATTGACGGGATATATCGGGGCGTACGACGCCGATCTTACCGAGGAGTTTTTCCGCGCCGTATGTTCGTACGGTATGATCAACCTGCACATAGATCTGCTTCGCGGAAACAACACTCATCATATGTGCGAAGCCGTATTCAAATCGTTTGCGCGCGCGCTCGGAGCCGCTTCACGCATAGTATCGGACAAAGTACTCAGTACGAAGGGTGCGCTCGAATGATTCTTTTTCCGGCAATAGATATTTACGAAGGTAAAGCCGTGCGTCTTCTCGGCGGCGATTACGGCAAAGTCACGGTATACGGCGATCCGCTCGATATGGCGAAAAGGTTTGAGGACGCAGGCGCGGAATGGCTGCACGTCGTGGATCTTAACGGCGCGGAAAACAGCGGAGACAATTTCGGCATTATCGAAAAAATATCGTCGCGTACGTCGCTTAAGATAGAGTCCGGCGGAGGCTTGAGAAATCGGGGACGGATTTCTTCTTTGCTGTGCGCGGGCGCCGCAAGAGCCGTTCTCGGGACTATTTGCGTTACCGAACCCGAAAGCATAGAACGATTCGTTTCCGAATTCGGCGCCGAATCTATCGTTTGCGGACTTGACGCAAAGGACGGAAAAGTGGCGGTGAAAGGTTGGAAAGAAAAATCGGAGGAAACGCCGCTTTCTCTCGGTAAAAAGCTTGCGGGAGCGGGCGTTAAATATTTTTTGTATACCGACGTTTCTCGGGACGGGATGCTTACGGGCGCAAACATCGACGCAACCGCCGCGCTCGGCGAAGCGCTCGGCGCAAATGTGATAGCGAGCGGCGGAGTAAAAGACCTCGACGACCTGAAGGAAATCAGACGGCGCGGAATTTACGGAGCGGTGCTCGGTAAAGCGTATTACGAAAACAAAATAGACATAAAAGAGGCTGTAAAATTATGTATGAACTGAAATATAACGACGACGGATTGATTCCCGTGATAGCAACGGACGCGGTTTCCGGCGAAGTGCTTATGCAGGCTTATATGAATGAAGAAGCGTTCAATAAGACGATTGAAAGCGGCGAGGCGTGGTACTGGTCGAGGAGCCGGAAAAAGTTATGGCATAAGGGCGAGGAAAGCGGACATTTTCAGAAAGTAGTATCGGTTTACTCCGATTGCGATAACGATTGTCTGCTTCTGAAAGTGGAGCAGATAGGCGGCGTCGCGTGCCATACGGGGGCAAGATCATGCTTTTTCAATGAAGTGAAAAAATTCGGCGACGAGCCCGGCGGTCTTGCGGTGCTTCGAGTGCTCGACGATACGATAAAAACCCGCGCCGCGCACCCGCAGGAAGGTTCTTATACGAATTATCTGCTCGATAAAGGCACGGAAAAAATATGCAAAAAAGTCGGCGAAGAAGCGACGGAAGCCGTGATCGCCGCGATGAAAGGGGACAATAACGAGCTTGCGGGAGAGGTTGCGGATCTTTTTTATCATCTGTTCGTTCTCATGCAGGCAAGAGGAATGAATTACTCCGACGTGCTCAAAGTACTCGAGTCCAGACACGCTTGCGGCGCCGATACGCCCGCAAGAGAGGCAAAACCCAAAAAAAAGTGAAAATCGGTGGAAAATCGATTGACAAGCGGCGCGGGTTTTAATATAATATATCGGCAAGTGTCAATAAGGAGGTGCATGTAAAAATGGCAGTACCCAAGAGAAAGCAATCTAAACAGAGAAGTAGCACCAGATATGCTCAGTGGAAAGTACAACCTGTAGCGCTCGTCGAGTGCCCGCAGTGCCACGAACTGAAAAAATCTCACAATGTTTGTCCTAAGTGCGGATATTATGACGGTGTTCAGGTAGTCGAGCAGAAAGAAGAAAAGAAATAAAAATCACGGTGACCCCTTGTGAATGCAATGGGTCATTTGTTTAAGGCAGGGTTATGAGAGTCTTTATCGATGTTATGGGCGGCGACCGTCCGGAGGAAATAGTCAAAGGCGCGTTCATGTCGGCAAAAAAATTCGGCGATATGAAGTTTATCGCTGTCGGCGACAAAACGCTTATCGACAAGATCGCGGCGGAAGAAAACGCCGGCGGTCTTTTGGACGTTGTTTCTACGAGCGAAGTTATAAGCAACGACGAATCTCCTACAATGGCGGTCAAGACGAAAAAAGATTCGTCTATGGTCAGATCTCTTTATATGCTCAAAGAGGACGCCGACGCGATCGGAATGGTTTCTACGGGCTCGACCGGCGCGGTTCTGACCGGCGGTTCTCTTATCATCGGACGCTTGCCCGGCATTTACCGCCCGACGCTTTTGTCGAGGATCCCGAACGTCGTCGGAGGAACGACTTGTATAGCCGACAGCGGCGCAAACGTGGACGCTCATCCCGAATGGCTTTATCAGTTCGCCCTGATGGGCAGCGCATACATGAAAGCCATGACGGGAAAAGAAAAGCCTACTGTGGCGCTGCTCAGCGTGGGACCGGAAGAACATAAAGGGAACGAGCTTACCCGCGCGGCGTATGCTTTACTGAAAAAAAGCGACCTGAATTTCGTCGGCAATATGGAGGCTCGCGAAGCTCTCTCCGGCGAGTATGACGTGCTTGTCTGCGACGGTTATGACGGAAATATCCTCATCAAGAGTACCGAGGGCGCGGCGAAAACCATTATGTCGCTGCTCAAACAAAACGTAATGGCGTCGACTTCCGCCAAAATAGGCTATTTGTTCATGAAAAAAGCGCTTCGTAATCTCAAGAATTATATGGATTTCAACAATTACGGCGGCGGTCCTTTTCTCGGGATAAATAAAAGTATCATTAAAGCTCACGGCGCGTCGAAAGCCGCTTCCGTATATAATTCGGTTATCCAGATCCGAAAGATTCACGAAGGGAAAGTTATTGAAACCATAGCGCGCGAAGTCGCCGAAGTGAATGAATAATACTGACAACAATATCGCCCGCGAAACGGAAAAAATTATCGGATACGCGTTCAAGGATAAAACTTTACTTGAACGCGCATTTACTCATTCTTCTTATGCTCACGAACACGGCGTCGAATCTTACGACCGACTTGAATTTTTAGGCGACTGCGTGCTCGGACTCGTGATTGCCGAGCGGCTGTATTCTCTCGGCGAAACCGAAGGCGAGATGACGGAAAAGCGTGCGCGTATCGTCAGCAGAGAACCGCTCGAGCGCGTAATCGATAATCTCGGATTGGAAAAATATTTGCGTTTCGGCGCAGGAGAGCAAAAACAGTCGCACGTTCATCGCAAGGTTTTGTCCGATCTGTTCGAGGCGATCGTCGGCGGTATTTACCTCGACGGAGGATATAACGAAGCGTCCAGATTCATTCTGCGCACGCTTCGATCGACGATTGACGACATCTGCAAAAGCGCGACGAGCGGCAATGAAAAAGGAGATCTTCAGGAGTATTGCCAGGGACGCGGCGATTTGAAAAATCGCAAGATCAGATATGATACGATCGGTAAATCGGGCAGCGATCACGATCCGTTGTTTAACGTGCGCGTATTCGTAGGCGAAGATATGCTCGCGGAAGGGACGGGCAAAAGCAAACGCGACGCGGAACGGCAGGCGGCAAAATCCGCGTTGAAAATTCTGCGCGAACGCCGTAAATAAAATTGATTTCGGCGCGCGGATATGATATAATAAAAAATGAACGGACGTTTGCGCGCGACATTATTGTCTCCGCGCATATCGCTTGTTTCATATAGCTTCCGAGGTTTGGTTTTTTGAAATTCAAAAAAATGGAAATAAACGGGTTCAAATCGTTTGCGGACAAGATAGAGATCAAGTTCGGAAGCGGTGTGACGGGAATAGTCGGACCTAACGGCTGCGGTAAAAGCAACGTAGCCGATTCTATACGTTTTGCTCTCGGCGAACAGTCGTCGAAAACGCTCCGCGGCGGAAATATGCAAGACGTTATTTTTAACGGCACCGAAAAACGCAAGTCGCAGTCTTTCTGCGAAGTTTCCATGTATTTCGATAATACCGAACGGATTTTCCGCGACCTCAATTACGACGAGGTCGTAATTACGCGCAAACTTTTCCGTAGCAACGAAAGCGAGTATCTTATAAATAAAACGCCGTGCAGGCGCGCAGATATTATCGACGCGCTTCGCGACAGCGGCGTAGGCAAGGAAGGTTATTCCATAATCGGACAGGGAAGGATCGACGAGCTTATCTCATCTAAGCCCGAGGATCGCCGCAGCATATTCGACGAAGCAGCCGGTATTTCCAAATTCAAGGCAAAAAAAATCGAGGCGGAACGTCGTCTTGTGCGTACCCGGGGCAGTCTGGAAAACATAGCGCTTATTCTCGACGAAAAAAGCAAGCAGCTCGCCCCGCTTACGCGTCAGGCGCAGGCGGCGAAAAAGTATCTCGAGCTTGCCGAAGAACTCAAGCATTACGAAATAAATATTTATCTTCATCAATACGAAACGACTACGGATACGAAGAAAGCCATTACGGACAAGCGCGACGAGCTTTTGCGGGAAATGGAAAAGTGTAGGCGCGACCGCGACGAAGCGAGTGAAAAATACAACTCCGCGTTGGTCGAGTTCGGAAATATAGATAAAACTATAGAACAACATCACAATACGCTTGTCAGTCTTACGGGCGCGTTGGAAAAAAATAACGGCGAAATATCTCTTATGAATCAGGAGATCCGCCATATCGTTGACAGAAACGAAGAATTGCTTGCCGAGATAGAACGTTTCGAGGCGGATATAAAGGCAGCGGAAGCGGCAATTGCGGCGGCCACCGAAGCGCGAGGGATCAAAATCTCCGAACGTGAAAGTTTTGACGAACGCGATAAAGAATCGGCAATGTTGCTCGACGACATCGACACGCAGATTTCGGATATAGAAGGCGCGGAAAAAGAGGGCAGGCGCGCGCTCATCGAAGCGGCGGACAAACTGGCGGACATAAAATCGAATATGTCCAAACTTCTGACCGAAAAGAGCGGTCTCGAAGAACGGATTGCGGCGCTCGGGACAAGACTGGGACAAGCTCAGAGCGCAAACGCGCAGCGTCGCGCCACCGCCGAAGCGCTCGAAAAAGATTTACTTGCTTCAAAAGCCGCTCGTGCGGAGCATGACAAAAAATTGTCTGCCGATACCGCGAAGAATAACGAAAACCTTGCGCGACTTTCCCGCAATAACGCGCAGTTAAAAGACATTAACGCCAAGTATTATTCGCTGTCCGAAAGGAAAGACCTGTTTACGAAGTTCAATAACGAAAACGCCGGTTTCGAACGGAGCGTTTCGAGATTGCTCGACGCGGCAAAAACGGACGTCGAATTATCTTCGCGCATGGAAGGCGTCGTAGCAAAAGTAATCAAAGTCCCCAAGAATTTCGAAACGGCGATAGAGATGGCGCTCGGCGGAGCCGTTCAGAATATCATTACGCCTACGGAAGACGAAGCGAGATATATCATCAATTACCTTAAGGCGAGAAACGGCGGCAGAATTACGTTTTTGCCCATGAACGTTATACGCCCCCGCACCATTCACGACGATCTGAAAAGATATCTTGAGGTCAAAGGATGCTTCGGCGTCGCATCGTCGCTTGTCGAATATGAGGATAAGTTCGATAACATAATCAAGTATTTGCTCGGCACCACGATAATCGTCGACGAGCTCAATACCGGTATTTCGATTGCGAGGGCAACTCGTTATGCATTCAAGATAGTGACTCTCGACGGCGACGTTATCAATCCTCACGGAGCGATTACGGGCGGAAGTAAAAAAGCGGACGTTGCGAACGTATTTGCATACGACCGTGAACTTCGCGAAATCGAGGAACAGCTCGAAGGCGTACGCGACCGCGTTAAAGCGCTCGAGGAGGAACATAATAAGATCACTCGCGAACAGGAAGCGCTTTTGCTCGAAATAAAAACGCGTTCGGCGACCGTGCACGAACTCGACGTGGCAATCGCTAAAAGCGAACAACAATATAACAAATACCTCAAAGAAATCGAGGACATCGAAAACGAAAACGGGGAAAACAACGCTCAACTCGCGCTCTGGCAGACCAGAGTCCGACAGATTTCGGACGATATAAATTCCGTGGGCGAGCTCGAAAATATGATACAGAGCCAGAAGTCCGACGCCGTTTCGTCGAGCAAACGAACCGAATCCGAGATCTCCGATCTTAAAGCCCGTCGCGACGAGGTTGCGGGCGAACTGATGAAAATTAAGCTTGCCCGCGCCGATTGCGAAAATATTATTTCCAATCTCGAGCGCGACGTCGAGCGGTTCGGCAAAAGCATAGAAAACTCGAATGCGAGCATAGGACTCACCCGGGAACAGATTCGCCGGAACGAAGAAGTGATTGCGGTCAAACGCGACGAAATGGAAAAGCGAATGCTTACCGTCGAGGAAACGGACAGCAAGCGCGTCGCTAACATTAAGCGTAAAATTGCCGATTTCGGTAATTATAAGCAAAAGATTCAGTCGGATATGACTGCGTATGAAAGCGAGCGCGACAGGCTCGTCGGACTTTATACGGAATTATCCGAAAGAAAGAACGAAGAAGAACTTAAACTTCAGAAGGTCGATATAGATCTCGAACAGATGCAGCAGCGGATTGCGGAGGCGTATAAGCTCGAATATGCCGATTGCGTGCCGTTGCGCGACCCCGAGTTCGATATAACGCAGGGCATAGAAGAAGCCGCAACGTTAAGGCGCAAAATAAACAATCTCGGACATATCAATCCGGAATCGATCGAGATGTGCGAGCAGGTTTCCGCCGAGTATAACGAACTCGACAAACAGCGCGAAGATCTGACCAATGCGGAAAAGGATCTCGTAAAGGTAATTACCGATCTCTCCAAAGAAATGAAAACGACCTTTAACGAGAAGTTCACGAAAATCAACGAAAACTTCAAAGTTATTTTCAAAGAACTGTTCAATGGCGGCACGGCGGAACTTATTCTGCTCGAACCCGAAGAAGGTAAGGACGAATTGTCTGCGGGCATCGAGATAAAAGCTCAGCCGCCGCAGAAAAAGTTACAGTTGCTTTCTCTTTTGTCGGGCGGCGAAAAAGCCATGACGGCGATTGCGATATTGTTCGCAATCCTTAAACTTCGTCCTATGCCGTTCTGAGATCGGAAGAGCACACGTCTGAACTCCAGTCACTTACAGGAATCTC
>CANDJX010000065.1 GCA_947385185.1 uncultured Clostridia bacterium | reverse complement strand
GAGATTCCTGTAAGTGACTGGAGTTCAGACGTGTGCTCTTCCGATCTATGCCAAGGGCAAGAAGTAAAGGCGGAATAAATGAAAACCATAGAAACAGTCGGAAAAGACATCGAGCAGGCTCTCAAAGCGGGGCTGGAGGAACTCGGTTGCAAACTCGACGACGTTGAAGTAAAAATACTCGAACATCCCGGGATTTTCAAGAAAGCGCGCGTAAGAATGACTTACGGCGGCGACGACGCTACCGTGGAGAAAAAGACGGCGGCGGGCGTTATGCGCAATCTCGAAGCGCGTGCGAAGAATAACGATCGCAACAACGTACCGGGAAATAAATACGATAAAAATCAAAACCGTGCGGAATTCAGACCGAAGAATAAGCAGAACGATTATCGGTCGGACAACAGAACCGACAACAGAGCGGATAACAGACAGTTCCGTCAGGATCGGGCGCGCGAGAATGCGCCGGCGCAGGATAACGCTCCGCAGGCAGGCGAACGCAAGCCCGCGGTAAAAGCTACCGTTCAGGAACAGCCGGCAAGGAAAAAGCCCGAGTTCACGCGCGACTTCAGAGCCGAGCTCGGCGGCGAAAAGCCCGCGCAGTCGGCAAAGCCCGAGTTCACGCGCGACTTCAGAACCGAACTCGGCGGCGAAAAGCCCGCTCAACCGATAAAAGAGGGGCGTAAAGTTCCGGAAATCAAACGCGAAGCGTCGCTTACTCCCGAACAGCTCGAGGCGGTAAAGGACAAAGCCGTCGCGTACCTTAAGGACGTGACCCGCCTTATGGGCGCGGAAAGCGACTGCGAGGTCGCGATCGACGGCGGCGAACTGAATATCCGCCTTTTGAACGAGAGCGAAACACTCATAGGATACCGCGGCGACGGCATAGAAGCGCTCGAGTATCTCGTGACCGTCGCGGTAAACGGAGGCGAAGGTCATTCGGCGCGAATCAATCTCGATTGCGGGAATTACCGCGCCCGGCGCGACGAAGCGCTTGCCGCTATGGCGAACAGCCGCGCGGATAAGGCTGTCGCAACGGGACGCAGGGTCGAGCTCGAACCCATGTCGAGCGCGGGACGCAAGGTCGTGCACGCCGCGCTTGCGGAGCGAACCGACGTTATCACGCGGAGCGAGGGGAGAGAGCCCAATCGCTATATCGTCATTATGCCCAAAGGACAGACGCGGCGGAACGGCAATTTCAATAATCGCGGAAAGCGGAACTTCAACAAAGGCAAAAACAACAAGGGCGGGAACGCCTGAAAACATTTTGCTTTCGTTCGCGTTACGGGGCTTGTCTTAAAAGTGTTCGTCTTACGGGCGCCCGCGTTTCGTTTTCGAAAAATAAAACGGGATCGGTTCGCAGAATCGCTCGCGAAAGAAAAGTTATAGATTAAAGCAATGAAAAAGAATTCGCCGGTAACATGGATAATCATTTTTCTGGGCGGAGCGGCTGTCGCCGCTCTGTCCTTTTTGCTTGCCGGAGTCGAAGTCGAAGGCATAGCAGGGCTTCGGTGGACGCTTTTCGGGATCGGCGTTTTCGTCGCCGCGGCGGCTGTCGTCGTTTGCGCCGCGAAATCGCTTAAAAAGGACGAACGCCGTCTGCTCCCCGAGGGCGCGGAATACCGCAAGAAACGGAAACTGATGTCGCCGCCCGAACTCGAGTTTTACAGACTCCTTTCAAAACTGCTCGATCCCCGCGCTTTCGTCGTCATTCCTCAGACCGCGCTCGTTTCGGTCATAGACAAGGTGAGCGGCGGGGGATTCCGGAGCGAGCTTTTCCGAACCGCCGATTTCTGCGTCGTCGACGCTTCCGATTTCGAGCCGCTTCTGCTCGTCGAACTGAACGACGCGTCGCATTTCCGCGACGACCGCGTCCTGCGCGACGAGAAAGTCGCCGCGATATGCGCCGACGCGGGTCTGCCGCTCGTCGCGTTTACGCTCGAACAGGCGAAGAACGCGAAATATGTCAGAAATGAGTTAGCTCGTCGTTTATAAGTATATGGTTATCGCTTGACAATGCGACGCGGACGGGTTTATAATATTTATATTATAATATAAGGAGATTACATAAACAATGGCTCTTACCGAGAAACAAGTCGAACTCGACGAAAACAAATGGTACAGAAGCGAAGAGGCAGGACATGATATGTGCGGAGAATTCGATTTCTGCGCGAATTGCGATAAACAACAAGAAAACCCCTGCGCTAAGGCGTTCGAAGCAATGATGAAGTCTAAGAAACTTACTTCCGCGGCGGCTAAGCCCGCGGCGAAAAAGACTTCCGCCAAGAAAACTACGGCAGTAAAAGCAGCGACGGCAACCAAAACCGAGTCCGCTCCCAAAACAACCGCAGCGAAAAAGCCCGCGTCCGAAAAGAAGCCCGCGGCAAAGAAGAAGGCATAACGCCGGACCGTAACCGTCGTTCCGCTCTTTGGAATAATCGCAAGAAAAATGTTGAAAAATTGTTTGAAAACAATTGACAAACGCCGGGCGGAAGAATATAATAACGGTAACAACAGCAAAGGCGCTGACGGATATAATCTCGTTGGCGCCTTATTGTTTTAATTGTAAACTAATTTATTTTAAGGAGAACATACATGATTAACGTACCCGAATTGTTCGGAAGCATGGTTTTTAACGACAGAGAGATGAAAAAGCGGCTTTCGCCCGAAACTTATAAGGCTTTGAAAACGACCATTTCCGAAGATAAAGCGCTCTCGCTCAAACTTGCGGACGAGATCGCCGAGGCAATGAAAGTATGGGCGATAGAGAAGGGCGCGACGCATTATACGCACTGGTTTCAGCCTATGACGGGTCTGCCTGCGGAAAAGCACGATTCGTTTATCGACCCTCAGGACGGCGGCGCGGTGATCATGACGTTCAAGGGCAAGGAACTTATAAAGGGCGAACCGGACGCGTCGAGTTTCCCTTCGGGCGGTATGCGCGAAACCGCGGAAGCGCGCGGTTACACCGCGTGGGACCCTACGAGCTATGCGTTCGTAATGGGGACGACGCTTTATATCCCGACCTGCTTCATTTCGTATACCGGAGAAGTCCTCGATAAAAAGACTCCGCTTCTTCGTTCGATGGCGTCGATAAGCAAAATCGCCACGAAGCTCGCCAATATTTTCGGGGTCAAATGCGGCAGCGTCAAATCGACCGTCGGTCCCGAACAGGAATATTTCCTCATAGACAAAGAGCTTTACAACGCGCGTAAGGACCTTATTTATACCGGTCGCACGCTGTTCGGCGCGGCTCCGCCCAAAGGTCAGGAGCTCGAGGATCAGTATTTCGGCTCGATCCGTACCCGCGTTATGAGGTTCATGGAGGACGTAGACGCGCGGCTCTGGAAACTCGGCGTAAACGCCAAGACCAGGCATAACGAGGTCGCGCCGTGTCAGCACGAGCTTGCGCCCGTATACGCTTCGATCAACGTCGCCGCCGACCACAACCTGCTTATTATGGAAGTGCTCAAAAAAACGGCGGAGGAGCACGGGCTGGCGTGTCTGCTCCACGAAAAACCGTTCAAGGGCGTCAACGGAAGCGGCAAGCACAACAACTGGTCGATTTCCACGGATACCGGAGTCAATCTTCTTTCTCCCGGCAAAGACCCCGCAAACAACCTGCTTTTCCTTACGACGGTCGCGGCGGTCATAAAAGCCGTGCACGAACATTCGGATCTTCTTCGTCTGTCCGTAGCGACCGCCGGCAACGATCACCGTTTAGGCGCGAACGAAGCTCCGCCCGCAATAATCAGCATATTCCTCGGCGATCAGCTCAAAGCGATATTCGACGCTATCGAGGAGGGCAAAACGTATAAAGAAACGAAGGCGGCTTCGGCGAGCACGGGCGTAAATGCGATTCCCGAGTTCGAAAGGGACACTTCGGATCGCAACAGAACGTCGCCGTTCGCATTCACGGGCAACAAGTTCGAGTTCCGCGCGCTCGGTTCGTCGCTTAACATCGGCTGTCCGAACGTTATGATCAACGTAGCGGTCGCGGACGCGCTCGAGTACATTGTAAACAAACTTTCGGGCGTTAAATCCGAAAATCTCGATAAAGAGGCGCGTAAGCTCATTAAAGAGATATATACCGAGCATAAAGCGATCGTATTCAACGGCAACAATTATTCGGAAGAATGGATCAACGTCGAAAGTAAAAAGCGCGGACTGCCCGAAATCAAGTCCACGCCCGAAGCTCTGCCGTACTATACGAAGCCCGAGAATATCGCGCTGTTCGAGCATTTCGGGATATTCAAAGCCCGCGAGTGCGAGGCGAGGAAGGAAATACTTCTCGAGCAGTACGCCAAGGTTATCAATATCGAGGCTCACACCATGTACAAGATGACGGCGAAACAGATTCTGCCCGCTTGCGTCGAGTTCATGAACGTGCTGTCCGATTCGATAAAGAGCAAAAAGAATCTCGATATGTCTTACGATTACGAGGGCAGCGTGCTGTACAAGGCGAGCAAGCTCGTCGATACGGCGTATGCGCAGAACAATACTCTCGAGGATCTGAGAAAAGCCGCGGCTGGAATGACCGATTCCGAAGTTCAGACGAAGTATCTCCACGATACGGTCCTTGCGCAGATGAATACGCTCCGTACCACGATCGACGAACTGGAAATGCTCATAAGTTCGGAATACTGGCCTCTGCCGTCGTACGGCGATATGCTGTTCTACCAAGACTAAAACTTTATAGGTTTTAGTCTTGGTAGAAGCGCGGCTTATAAGCGGCGCATCTCATCGTCATGCTGCGGCAACCCTCGGTCATGTACGTCATTGTACAATCCCTCGGGTTATCCTCGCATTCCTCGACCTGCTTGCTTCTGAGCCGCGCCCGACTTGGGAGATATGCGCGGCTTATAAGCGGCGCAATAGTTCGTTACGCTTCGGACGGTCGCTTGCTCGTTTACGTCATTGTAAAGTCGCGTCGCGACTGCGGCGCGTTCGCCGCTGTCATTTCGACCGAAGCGTAAGCGAAGCGGAGAAATCTAATAGATTCCTCGACTGCGCTCGGAATGACGGGGGGGGTATGTGCTCGGAATGACATGGGGCTTTTGTTCGGAATGGCATAGGTTTATACTCGGAATGACATGATGACCTATTCGGCTCTGAACCGCGCTGTGGCTCGGCGTGTATGGAATAAAGTTTTAATTTAACTGCATCTTGTTTCCCGCCGCTTGGATAATCAAGCGGCGGGATTTATTACATAAAATATCCACGCGTTTTTGATTGCAATTCGCGCGTCGTCATGTTATCATATATAATATGAAAAAACTTGTCGCGGCAACGCATAACAACGGAAAACTGCTTGAAATGAAGCGTATACTGTCCGATCGCGAAATACTGTCCGTCGGAGATTTCGACGGAGGGGTCGAACCGGATGAAACGGGGACTACTTTCGCCGAGAACGCGCTTATAAAAGCGCGCGCGGCTTATGCCGTGTCCCGTTTGCCGTCGTTCGGCGACGACTCCGGCATTTGCGTAGACGCCCTCGACGGCGCTCCGGGCGTATATTCCGCCCGTTACGCGCCTACGGTCAAAGAGCGGAATGCCAGGCTTCTTAAGGCTCTCGAGGGCGTTGAGGAGGAAAAGCGCACGGCTCATTTCGCTTGCGCCGTAGCGTACTGCGACGGCAAAAGCGAATTCGTCGTCGAAGGACGTTGCGAGGGCAGGATATTGAACGCGGAAGAGGGCGAGGGCGGGTTCGGCTACGATCCCTTGTTTTACAGCTTCGACCTCGGAAAATCTTTCGGCACGGCAAGCGCGGAAGAAAAGAACGCGATCAGTCATCGCGGAAGAGCGCTCGCGGCTTTTGCGGCAAAACTTTCGGAGTCGGATAAATAATTTACAAAATAATATTTACGGAAAACGATCATGAGAATAATAGTTATTTCGGATACGCACGGGTATCATGCCCGTATGTCGGACTGCATAATGAAATTGGGCGATTTCGATATGCTCGTTCATCTCGGCGACGGTTATCGCGACGTCGGAACAGAGCGCGCGTTTATCAATGCCGACGTCGTGTGCGTGGGCGGCAACAATGACTTTTCGTCCGATAATCTGCCCGATTTCCGCGTAATCGACGCGTGCGGCGCGCGCATATTCTGTACGCATGGGCATAAGTACGGTGTCAGAGAAGGGCTTCAAGGGCTCGCGGCGGCGGCAAAACTGCACGGTTGCTGTTACGCGTTTTACGGTCATACTCATCTTATAGCCGACGATACCGTCGACGGCGTAAGGTGCATGAATCCGGGCTCGATAGGTTATCCTCTCAACGGGATTGCCGCGATTGAAATAACGGAATCGTGCGGAAAACCCGAATTTCGGGTCGTAAATTTATAATTTCGCGCGAAATCGCTTTACTTTATCGCTTTGCTGTGATAAAGTATTAGAGCAATAAATCAAATAGGAGATAATTTTATGAAGAAAATTTTGACTGCGGTACTTTCGGGACTGTTGCTTTTGTCGGCTTGTTTCGGTTTTGCGGCTTGCGGCGGAGTGACGGACGGTTCCGAACTTCAGGGGTTCGATATCGACCTTGCCAAAGCCGTATGCGCCGAACTCGGTGTGGAAGCGCGTTTCCAGAAGATTTCGTGGGACGCGAAAGTAAACGAACTCAACAGTAAGAACATAGATCTTATCTGGAACGGTATGACCATTACCGATAAACTTAAAGAACAGCTTACGATAAGTCAACCGTATATGGTGAACAAGCAGGTTGCGGTCGTAAAAAAAGAAAACGTTACGAGATTCGGCAACGAGGACGCGATAAAAAGTGCGAAACTTACTGCTGAAACGGGTAGCGCGGGCGCCGATATAATCAAGGAAAATTACGGCGTTGCGAATCCCGTACTTGCAGACAGTCAGGCGAGCGCTCTTACCGAAGTGGCTTCGGGTACGTCCGAAGTCGCAATAATCGATTCGGTAATGGCAGGTTTCTATACTTCCACCGGCGACTATAAAGATAAACTCGCAATAGTCGAAATCGATGTGGAGGAAGAACAGTACGGTATTGCGGCAAGAAAGGAAGATACGGGCGTCATGAACAAAATAAACGGCGCGCTTGCCAAACTTTACAAAAACGGTAAGGTCGGCGAAATCGCAACGACTTACGGACTTACGGTAGCTCTCGAACCCGAATTCGAATATACCGATAACGGTGAAACCGCGGGCTGGGATTACATAGAAAACAAGGGTACGATCGTTATAGGTTATACGCTTTTCGCGCCCATTGCTTACGCGAAATAATGATGGATTTTTCCGAAGCGTTCAAAGGCTCGGGCATTGCCTGAGCCTTTGAAGATTATTCTGTCGGGCAGGGAGGTGACTGCATAGTGACAAATATTATAGGAGCGATTACGTTCGGCGACGTTACCGTAAAATTGCTCGAGGGCTTTTTATATACGCTCGCTATTTTCGGCATAACGCTTGTGCTGGCGCTTCCGCTCGGAATGTTGTTCTGCTTCCTGTCTCGGAGCAAATTCAAGCCGCTTGCCGTCGTTATGCGCATATTTGTCTGGATTATACGCGGTACTCCGCTCATGCTTCAGATTTTTGTAGTATTCTACGTTCCCGGACTGCTGTTCGAAATAAGCGGCTTTAACCGTTTTCTTGCCGTATGCATTGCGTTCGTCATAAATTATGCGGTATATTTTTCCGAAATTTACCGCGGCGGGATAGAGTCGATTCCGATCGGACAGTATGAAGCCTGCCGTGTGCTCGGTCTGACCAAAGTGCAGACGTTCATACGCGTGATTCTGCCGCAGGTGATAAAACGCATAATGCCGCCCATGTCGAACGAAGTCATGACGCTTGTCAAAGATACGTCGCTTGCTAACGTGATAAGCATTACGGAACTTATTCTTGCCGCAAAGGATATCGTCAATACCGAAGCGGTTTTATATCCGTTGTTCTATACCGCGGTATTTTATCTCGCCATGTGCGGCGTGCTTACGCTTTTATTCCGTTTTGTCGAAAAGAAACTCGGATATTATAAGGGGTAAACTATGGCTGTTCTCGAAGTAAATAACGTAAAAAAAAGTTTCGGCGACCTCGAAGTTCTCAAGGGCATAACTTTTTCTATGGAAAAAGGCGAGGTGCTTGCAGTCATAGGGTCGAGCGGCGGCGGAAAGACTACGCTGCTGCGTTGTCTGACTTTTCTCGAACGCTGCGACAGCGGCAGGATAGCGATCGACGGGGAGGAGATTGTCGGCGAGGGCGAGTTTATCGTCAAAGGCAAAAAGAAAAAAGGCGAGGAGCCCGAACCGGATAAGACGGTCGTAAGATCGGTATACCCGAAAGACGAAGATCTGCGGATCAAAGGTCTGAAAATGGGGCTTGTGTTCCAGGACTTCAATCTGTTTCCGCATTACAGCGTGCTTCGCAATCTTACGCTTGCGCCCATGCTCGTTCAGAAAAAGAGCAAAGAAGACGCTACGGCGCTTGCCGAAGAAATGCTTGTAAAAGTCGGACTCGGCGAAAAACGCGACGCATATCCTTATCAGCTCTCGGGCGGACAGAAGCAACGCGTTGCAATCGCCCGCGCGCTTTGCATGAATCCGTCCATACTCTGCTTCGACGAGCCTACGAGCGCGCTCGATCCCGAGCTTACTCTCGAGGTGCTTAAGGTCATAGCCGATCTGAAAAAACAAGGCGTTACAATGCTTATCGTGACGCACGAGATCGAGTTTGCAAGGGAAGTCGCGGATACCGTTATTTTTCTCGATAAAGGCGTAGTTCTCGAATACGGCGACGCCAAAGAACTTATCGATCGACCGAAAACGGAACGCGCGCGCGAGTTTCTTAATAAAATAGTATCGTCGGGCGTAGGCGACGACAAAGCCGAGTAGTCGACTTCGGCATGAGATATTTTTACGAAACTGTAAAAAATAACTCGAAAATCGTTGACATTGAAGTCCTTATATGATAGAATGCTAAAGCACCGAAAGAGAAGCGGACGGTTTGTCCGCGGGGCGAACGATCGGCACGTACAATTACGTATGCGGGTGTAGTTCAATGGTAGAATTCCAGCCTTCCAAGCTGGCTGCGTGGGTC
>CANDJX010000064.1 GCA_947385185.1 uncultured Clostridia bacterium | reverse complement strand
TACACTGACAAGCACACTCTTTCCCTACACGACGCTCTTCCGATCTGGAAATAATGCTGCGGGCTTTCGCGCGGAAAAAGCCGCACGAATGAATGAGTTTTTCCAGTTCTTCCTGTTCCATGCCCGCGAAATCGTACGGAGTATTATGTTTTTCGAACAAATCTTTCGTCACGATATTGACGCGCTTGTCCGTACACTGCGCGGACAGAATGACAGCCACGAGCAATTCGAACGGCGTGCCGTAATCGAGCTCGCAATGAGCGTCGGGATAGTCTTTTTTGAGTCGGGCTATTATTTCGCCTGCACGCGACATACTTTTTCCTCTGCAAGTTATTATCAGAGTCAAGTATACCACAAGGCGCGTCCGATGTAAAGCATTTCAAAAAATTCTCGTATATTTTCCTCCCGACGACTCGTATGCGCCGACAAACGACGGGAACATATGCGCCGAACCGTAAAAATACGAAAAAGCCGAGCGGTCGCACCTGACGGATAACGTGCAACTGCCGTAAAGCCGAAGCGGCGTATCTATCACCGACGCGGCATACCCCGCCGAACGAAGAAAGTTCGCGCAGCGAAGCGTCTGATTTCTCGTCTTGAAAATAATCAATATTTCCATTTTTATCGTCCTTTTGAGTTTCTTTCGTTCTCTTTCGCCGCCGTCCGTAATAAATTATCGTATAGCTCCGCTATCGGGGCACGGAGGACTTCGATGATCTATCTCGACAATGCCGCGACTACTTATTTCAAACCGACGGGCGTTATAAACGCTGTCGGAACGGCGCTCAAATATCTGTCGGCAAATCCGACGCGCTCGTCGCACTCCCTCGCCGTCAAAGCCGGAATGATGGTCGAGGATACCAGGGAAACCGCCGCGAAATACTTTTCCTGCCCGCCCGACCGAGTCATTTTTACGATGAGCTGCACCGACGCTCTCAACACCGCGATTTTCGGTACGGTCAGAAAGGGCGGTCATATCATAACCACGGCTCTCGAACACAACAGCGTGCTTCGTCCGCTTATCCGCTTGCGCGAGCTCGGGCTCGTCGATTTTACCGTGCTCAAGCCGCTCGGAGGCGGGTTCGTAACAGCAGAACAGGTCGCCGCCGCAGTACGTCCGAACACTTATATGGTGATCGTCAATCATGTCGGGAACGTGACGGGCGCGGTCCAGCCCATAGACGAGATCGGATACTTCGCGGAAAAATCCAGTTTGCTGTTTCTTGTGGACGGAGCGCAAAGCGCGGGATACAGGAAGATAGATATGAACGCTTCGCACATCTCCATGCTTGCGGTCGCGCCGCATAAAGGCTTACACGCGCCTCAGGGGATCGGACTCCTGCTCATCCGGAAAGGAGACGTCAAGCCGTTCAGATACGGCGGAACGGGTACGGATTCCGCAAAACCGCAACCGTCCGAGCTTCCGGAAGCGCTCGAAAGCGGCACGCTCCCCACGCCCGCCATAGCCGGACTGAACGCGGCGTTCAAATATTCCTGCGAATACGGCGAAAGCAATGCGAAAAAACTGACGGGAATGTTCATATACACGCTCGGCGAACTGTCGAAAATTCACGGCGTTCAGCTGTATACGAAAAAGGAATACGGCGGTCCGGTAATCGCGTTCAACGTCCGCGGTATGTCGTCCTCGGAAGCGGGAAATATCCTGTCCGACGAATACGACGTCTGCGTCAGAGCGGGACTGCACTGCGCGCCGCTCATACACAAGCATTACGGTACGATGAAGGACGGCATGATCAGAATCGCGCTCGGCGTGGACAACACGGTGGAAGAACTGAACTTTTTCCTGCAGGCAGTATCCGAACTGTCAAAGTGAGGATATGAACGACATATCGATCAGTCCGTTACCGCTCCCTTCCTCGGACATGGGACGGGCGTTTTCGGCGATAAGCTGGCGTACCTTATCCGGCGTAAACGACGGTCTGGAAGCGAATACGAGCGCGCACGCGCCGGCTACGATGGGAGTCGAGATACTCGTACCCGAAACGGCGACGTAATCTTCGTCCGCGCCCGTGCATACTATATCTTCGGCGGGCGCGACTATATCCGGTTTGCTTATTCCTCCGTACACCCCGCGCGACGAGAACGGAGAAAGCCGCGCCGCGCCCTTGATTTCCGCGCCTCCGACGGTCAGTGCAAACGGACTTATTCCCGGCGCTTTTACCGTGTCCAAACCCGGTCCGTCGTTGCCGCTGCTTGCGACTACAAGCACTCCGCGGGAGTGCAGCGCCTCCGCGCCCCGGGCAAGCGGATCGTTTTTGCCCTGCGGCTCGGCTCCGAACGACATACATACAACGCGGATATTGTACTTGTCTGAGTTCGTCCACACCCATTGCATCGCCTGCAGAATGTCCGCCGTACTGCCCTCGCCGTTCGCTCCGAGCGCCTTGATCGGTATCACGTCGATCCCCGGCGCGATACCCGCATAACGTCCGCCCGACATTATGCCGCTCCCCGCGAGCGCGCCCGCGACCGACGTACCGTGACCGTTATCGTCAAACGGCTCGCTCTTTCCGCTTACGAGATCTACGAAAGTCGGAACGCGGTTGGGCAGGAAAAAATCAAGGTGCGGCGAAAGTCCGGTGTCTATCACTGCGACGGCTACGCCCTTTCCCGGAAAGCGCAGGTTCGGTTCTTTCAGTCCGACGACCTTTCTGACCCGATCCATTTTCACCGCTACTTTCATGACTCTGACCGCGTCGCGCGAATGTACGGCGGAAGCTATGTCGAGCGCATCGGAAAGAACGGCTGCGGATGAAATGAACGGATAGACGTGCGTCAGACGGGCGCGAGGAGCAAGCTCGAAAACGCCTGAGGATATGTCGTCGAAGTGTACGATATACTCGTCCAAGCCGTCACGATCCTATAAGTCTGAGCAAATGACTTAATTTCGCCGACTGTTCCGCGGTAAGATACGGACGCATCTTATCGATGTTCGCGGTCAGTTCTTTAAGATCGAACGTGCCGTTCGACTTCTGCGACGCGACCTCCTCCATGAGTTTGGCGAACAGCGCATCCTCGCTCATGCTGCCGTATTCACGGACGATTTCCGAAGCCTGCTTCTCCGCGCGCTTTTCCGATTTGAAATTCTTAAGACTTTTCTGCATACATTTCATTGTATGCCGGCATATACAATAAAGTGCACTGCAATTCAAGGAGGTCTGTATGGATATAAACGCTCTGCTTCCCCTTCTGCTCGGCGGAAACGGCAACCGCGACAAAATGAAGCTGTTTTCGATGATGACGGGCGGAAAAAGCCCGGACGACGTAATGACGGAAACGGTAAGCCCGGAAATGAGCGGCATCGTAAACGCGATAAAAAGCAGCAAAAAGACCCGCAGTCATGCTACGGGTCTGGGCGTTATCACTCCGTTTGCGCCCGCCGAAATAATCGGCGCGCTCGTAAAATTGTTAAACGCGGTTTAAGCCGTCTTTTACGGCGCATTCGCGCACTGCGGCGGCTACGGTATCCGCCACTCTCGGATCAAGCGGCGACGGTATAACGTAATCCTCGCAGAGTTTATCGCCGACAAGCGACGCAATCGCGTGAGCCGCGGCAAGTTTCATGTTCTCGTTAATCGCCCGCGCGCGGCAGGAAAGCGCGCCTTTGAATACGCCGGGGAACGCAAGAACGTTATTCACCTGATTGGCGAAATCGCTTCTGCCCGTGCACACCACTCTCGCGCCGGCTTTTTTCGCAACGTCAGGCATAATCTCGGGAGTAGGGTTCGCCATCGCCATGACGATTGCGTCCTTATTCATGGACTTTATCATGTCTTCGGTAACGCAACCGGGCGCGGATACGCCGACGAATACGTCCGTTCCGGCAATAGCCTCCTTCAGTCCGCCGCGGCGGTTCTCCCCGTTCGTTATGTCCGCAAGTTCCTCTTTAGCGAAATCGAGCTTTTCTCTGCCCTTATAAATTATTCCCGTGCGGTCTACGGCGAATACGTCTTTGACTCCGTAACCGACGAGAAGTTTTATTATGGCGTTGCCCGCCGCTCCGGGTCCGGACAGGCATACTTTCATATCGCTTATCTTTTTTCCTACGAGTTTCGCCGCGTTTATAAGAGCGGCGAGAACGCATATCGCGGTGCCGTGCTGATCGTCGTGGAATACGGGAATATCGAGTTCCGCCTTAAGCCGCTTTTCTATTTCGAAGCAACGCGGCGCCGCAATGTCCTCGAGATTGATCCCGCCGAAAGAGGGCGCGATCGCTTTGACCGTCGCGATTATCTCTTCGGTGTTCTGCGTGGAAAGCACGATCGGAAACGCGTTTACGCCGCCGAAACGTTTGAACAGTACGCTCTTGCCTTCCATGACCGGCAAGCCCGCAAGCCCGCCTATATTGCCGAGCCCGAGCACCGCGCTTCCGTCGCTGACGACCGCCACCATATTACCGATCGCCGTACTTTCGTAAGCGTAAGACGAATCGTCGTGGATTTTCAGGCACGGAGCGGCTACGCCGGGAGTATACGCAACGGCGAGATCGTGAGCCGACTCGAGCCGCGCTTTGGAAACGACTTCGATCTTACCCTTCCATTCCTCGTGCTTTGCGATTGCTTCTTCTTTTATATCCATGGTATTCCTTATTTCCTGCTGTTCTTTATTGCCTGTTCCACGTCGCCGATAATATCGTCGACGTCTTCGATACCGACCGAGAAACGGATAAGCGAAGGATCTATGCCCGCGCTACGGAGCTGTTCGTCCGAAAGCTGACGGTGAGTGTGACTTGCGGGGTGAAGCATACACGACTGAGAATCCGCAACGTGAGTATAAATACGCACGAGTTTAAGCGAATCCATGAACTTCATCGTCCTTTCGCGTCCGCCCTTCAGCCCGAAACAAATAACGCCGCACGTCCCGTTCGGGCAATATTTCCCGGCAAGTTCGTGATATTTATCGCCCTTAAGCCCCGGATACGATACCCATTCCACATCGTCGGACGCGGCGAGATATTCCGCCGTCTTTTGCGCGTTGCCGCAATGCTTAGGCATTCTGAGGTGCAGGGTTTCGAGTCCTATGGACAGATAGAATGCGTTCTGCGGCGACTGAATCGATCCTAAATCGCGCATGAGCTGCGCCGTGGCTTTGGTTATATACCCCGCTTTTCCGAACTTCTCGGTGTAGATTATGCCGTGATATGAGTCGTCGGGAGTGTTCAGTCCCGGGAATTTATCGCCGTAAGCGGCAAAATCGAAATTACCGCTGTCTACTATGCAACCGCCGACCTGCATACCGTGCCCGTCCATATACTTGGTCGTGGAGTGCGTGACTATATCGCAACCCCATTCGAACGGACGGCAGTTGATAGGCGTCGGGAACGTATTGTCCACGATGAGAGGAACGCCGTGCGCGTGCGCGATTTTAGCCATTTTTTCTATATCGAGCACTTTTACGCCCGGGTTCGATACCGTCTCGCCGAACAGACATTTCGTGTTCGGTCTGAACGCTTTCGAAATTTCTTCTTCGCTCGCGTCCTGATCGACGAACGTGCATTCGATGCCCATTTTTTTCATGGTCACGGCAAATAGATTGAACGTTCCGCCGTATATCGACGCCGTCGAAACAAAGTGATCTCCGGCAGAACAGATATTGAATACGGCGAAGAAATTCGCCGCCTGTCCGCTCGACGTGAGCATACCGGCAATTCCGCCTTCGAGCGCGGTTATGCGCGCGGCGACCATGTCGTTGGTGGGATTCTGTAACCGCGTGTAGAAATATCCGGACTTTTCGAGATCGAAAAGCTGACCCATTTCTTCGCTCGTGGTATATCTGAACGTCGTGCTCTGTACGATCGGGATCTGGCGGGGTTCGCCGTTACCCGGCTCGTAACCGGCACGCACGCATTTCGTATCGTTTTTCATTTATTTGACTCCTTAAAACTTTGTCGGCAAATCAGATCAGGCGCTCGACCCAACCGAATTCATCCGGTTTTTTGCCCGTCTGAATGCCCGTGAGTTCGTCGTAAACGTATTTCGTTATCTTACCCATGCTACCGTCGCCTACGGCGTAATCTTTGCCTTTATAGCCGAACTTGCCGACGGGCGAAACGACAGCCGCGGTGCCCGTTCCGAAAATTTCGGTAAGTCTGCCGTCGAGCGACGCTTCGATCACTTCGTCCACCGAAACTCTGCGTTCTTCTACCTTATAGCCTCGGCTCCTGAGCAGTTCTATCGCGCTGCGACGCGTGATACCCGGGAGTATCGAACCTCCGAGCTCGGGCGTCACGACCACGCCGTCGATAACGAAAAATATATTCATCGAACCGACTTCTTCCATATATTTGTTTTCCTGAGCGTCGAGCCAGAGCGTCTGATCGTAGCCGCGCTTTGCCGCTTCTTCGGACGCGAGAATGGACGCGGCGTAATTGACCGCTACCTTATGGTGCCCGGTGCCGCCCTTGCACGCGCGTTTGTAATGTTCCTCGACGTAAAGGCTGACCGGGTCGAAACCGTGCGCATAGTACGCACTTACGGGCGAAAGGATGATCGCCATGATATAGTTCTTCGCCGCGTGAACGCCGAGCGCGCAATCGGTTGCGATGATGAACGGGCGGATATAAAGCGACGTGCCTTCCGCCGTGGGAATCCAGTCCTTTTCGAGCTTCACGAGCTCTATGAGCGCATTGTGCACCACTTCGGTATCGAACGCGGGAATGCATACGCGCCAGCACGACTCGAGCATTCGGTTCATATTGTCCATGGAACGGAAAATGCGAACCTCGCCCTTCTCGTTCTTATACGCTTTCAATCCCTCGAATACCGCCTGTCCGTAATGGAAAACGGACGTGGACGGATCGAGCACGAACGGCTCGTAAGGTTTTATGCACGCGTTACGGTAATCCCACTCGCCGTCGTGATATGTCATCATGAACATATAGTCGGTAAAGTTTCTGCCGAACTTAAGATCGGTGTTCTTGTCTTTCAGCTCTTTACATTTAATAAATTTCATATCGGTATCCTCGATTAAAAAATTCTGTTTTGCCGCCGGTAAGGTCGGCGAGCGCCGTCATATCCGCAGGCAACGGGAGCGCAAACGAAAAATCCACCTTTTCGCCGTAAACCGTATCCGTTATTTTTCCGCCCGAGCGCGTAATTGCGCCGGACAGCTTGCGGAATAAATTATAATCCACCGTAGCGGAATAAATTTCGCTCGGTACGTTAATCCGCTTTTCCGCTTTGCTTACAGCGGCGTTCGCGGCGTCGGTATACGCTTTTACCAGACCGCCGACTCCGAGCTTCGTTCCTCCGAAATATCTGACTACCGCGATAAGCGTCCGTTTGTATCCGCCGCCCGTTATTACGGACAGTATCGGCGCGCCCGCCGTGCCCGAAGGCTCGCCGTCGTCCGACGATTTCGTCACGTTTCCCGCCGTGTCCGCGACGTAAGCGTAACATACGTGCGTGGAATCGTAATATTTTTTCTTAAGCGAAGCAAGCAATTCCGCCGCGTCAGACTCGCTTTCGATATGGTAAACAAAAGCTATGAAACGGCTTCTTAAGACTACGATTTCCGCAGTCGCGTCATCGAGCGAAACGAACGTATTCATTCGATAATAACGCGGACGTGGAACTTTTTACCCTTATGCAGAACGAATTCGGTCGACGAAGCGTATTTCCCTACCGTGTCGGCTATAGACGAAACCTTTTCGTCTCCGATCTTCACGCCGCCGCCCTCTATGAGCCGCCGCGCTTCGCCCTTGCTCGCCGCCGCGCCCGCGCCGACAAGCACGTCGATCACGGTCGTATCCGCGTTTCCGCGCACGTTCACCGTCGGCATATCCTCGGCATTGCCACCGAACGCCGCGCGCGCCTGAGAGCGAGCTTTATCCGCTTCTTCCTTGCCGTGCACGAGTCCGGTCACTTCGTACGCAAGACGCTCTTTCGCGACGTTCATCCTTTCGTCCTTATATTTAGTAAGTTCGGCAATCTCGCCCAAATCGAGAAAAGTCAACAGCCGCAGACATTCTTCGACTTTGACGTCCTCTACGTTGCGGAAATACTGATAGAACTCGTAAGGCGAAGTGCGGTCGGCGGAAAGCCACAGCGCGCCTTTCGCGGTCTTGCCCATTTTCTTACCTTCGGAGTTCAGAAGAAGCGGACAGGTGACGGCGAACGCGTCGACGTGCTTTTTGCGTCGGATCAGATCCGCGCCCGCAAGAATGTTGCTCCACTGATCGTTGCCGCCCATTTCGAGACGTACTCCGTACTTTTCGTTGAGCATAAGGAAGTCGTACGCCTGCATAAGCATATAATTGAACTCGAGGAAGGACAGACCTTTTTCCATGCGCATTTTGAAGCATTCCGCAGTCAGCATTTTATTGACCGAAAAATACACGCCTATATCGCGCAAAAACTCGATGTAATTAAGGTTGAGGAGCCAGTCGGCATTGTTTACGATGATCGCGCCGTTCTCGCCCTCGAACGATAAAAACCGCTCCATTTGCTTTTTGATACAATCGACGTTGTGCGCGATCTGTTCCTTGGTAAGCATACTGCGAAGGTCGGTTCTGCCCGACGGGTCGCCTATCATGCCCGTACCGCCGCCGACCAGAGCGATCGGCTTGTGACCGCAGCGTTGCATATGAGCCATCGCCATTATGGGAATATAATGTCCGATATGAAGCGAATCGGCGGTCGGATCGAACCCGACGTAAAACGGAACGGACTCGCCGCTTCCGAGCATTTTGTATAAATCGTCTTCGTATACGGTCTGACCTACGTAGCCGCGTTCGCGAAGAATATCAAGTGCGTTTTTCATTTTTTATTTACTCCGATTTCAAAGCGCGGCGATTTTTTCTTTGAACAGCCCGCCCAATCTCTTTATGCCTGCGTCTATCTGTTCGGCGTTCGCATAAGAGTAATTCAGTCTTATATAGTTTTCGGTACCCTCCGGCTCTGCGAAGAACACGCTGCCCTGTATGTACGCGACTTTACGCTCGATCGCTTCGGGGAAAGTTTTCAGAACGTCGACGCCTTTCGGGAATTTACCCCAAATGAACAAGCCGCCGTCGGGATCGGTACATTCGAATTCTTAGATCGGAAGAGCGTCGTGTAGGGAAAGAGTGTGCTTGTCAGTGT
>CANDJX010000063.1 GCA_947385185.1 uncultured Clostridia bacterium | reverse complement strand
AAGCTCTCGAAAAGATATACAAAGAACTCGACGTTTGAAAATAATTGCCCGAAATCGTTGCAAACTTTTCTCTATAGTGCTATAATAATTGCGAGATGACCGAACGGTTGCGCGCCCGAGGGCGCGAGGAAAGTCCGAACACCGCAGGAACAGAACGCCGGCTAACTACCGGTGGAGGCGACTCCAAGGAAAGTGCAACAGAAATAAACCGCCGCGTTTCAAACGCGGTAAGGGTGGAAAGGTGAGGTAAGAGCTCACACGGTCTTACGGCAACGTAAGGCGCTATGTGAACCCCATCCGGTGCAAGATTGAGAGCATATGGATCGTCCGTCCCGCTCTCTCCCATCGCTCGAACCGTACGGCAACGTAAGGTCTAGACAGATAGCCGTCCTCGACAGAATTCGGCTTACAGGTTATTCTCGTTTTTTCAAATAAAAAGGATTGCGTTTGCAATCCTTTTTATTTTTCGTGGTGTTATTTATCTTTCTTGTCCTGTTCGTCGAAGAAATTATAGAAATTGTCAGGGTCGTAACCGTCGCTCTTTTTGCGCCCTCTGCGGTTGAACAACCCCTCTGCTTCGGGTATGTTTTCCACAACCGCCGTCGCAGGCTTTTCCTCGCCCCTTCCGCTCGCGTCCACCGTCGTAGTCGTAGTGGTTGTCGTTATCGCTCCCGGGACTACGTTGTTTACTCCGCTTACGCCGCTCACTATGTTACTCTCGGGAAGCGCCAGTTTTTCTTCGGGCGGCATTATCGGCATACCCTGCGCGTCAGACGCGTATTTGCGTAACGCCGCGACAAGCAACCCGCCCAGTACGTTCGCTCCGTTCTGTACGTTGGGATTGTACGGCTGTCCCTGTTCCGCGCGCAGCTTGGCAAACTCCGCCTCCATACGCGCGTTGTTGATCTCTTTCGCCGCCTGCTGCTCTATGCGCATTTTCGCAAGCTCGAGCTCCATTTTCGACGCGTTCTGTTCGGCGCGCAGTTTATCGAACTCCGCGCGTATGCTTGCCATTATAGCGTCGTTGTTCGCAGGCGCGCTTGCGGGCGCGCTCTGCACGGGCGCCTGCATCTGCGGCATGACCGGCATTTGCGGCATGGCGTAACTCTGCATTCTCGCTTCGCGCTCGAGTCTGCGCTCCTCGCGTTCTTCCTCGCGCCGTCTGCGTTCTTCCTCCTCGGCGCGCCTCTTCTCCTCGAGTTCCTCCCTGCGACGACGCTCCTCGTCCTCGCGCTCCTTCTTCTCGCGTCTCGTTTCCTCTTTCTCGCGCGCTTCCGCTTCCGCTTTGAGCCGCGCCGCTTTCTTCTTGCTGTGACGCACCGCAAGGATTATAAACAGTATAAGCAATACAAGCGCCGCTGCCGCTATGGCTATCCACCACCAGTTCGCGCCGAGAAAGCTAACCATACTGTCCAACAGCGACGTGGGAACGGTGTATTCCTGCCGCGCCGTGATGATTTTATCCGCGTCGACGCCGTCCGAAAACTCGAAGTTCGCCGCGTCTGCGCCCGTAAGATACGCCTCGACCAGATACTTATCCCCGCTCGTCAGAACGGGTTCTTCGATGAGGTTTCCGTTCGTGTCGAAATATCTGTAAGCGATTGCAACGTCCAACCCGTTCGACGCTATCATGTCGGCATAACCGTCGAGCGCGTCTATGCTTGCACCCTCTTTGCTGCCAAGGTTCCACGTCCCGCCGAGCACGATCTTTTTTATTCTCCAATCGAGCGTCGCAGTCAGCGTTGAATTGTCTATCGCCACTCCTGCGAACAGTCTGCTTACCCTCGCGAACACCGTTGCGGAAGCAGCGGCGGCAGTCGGAGCGGCGGGCTCGACCCATATATAATTCGGGTTTGTAAGCACGAACGTCACGGTATAATTGCCTGCGTTCTTATTCGTGTACCCGCTGACAACGCTCATTATTGCCGAGTCATAGTTACCGTCAAGATAATCCGTAACGTCGATGTACGCGCCGTTGAACGTCAGTTCTTCGGTCAGCAACGGCACGACGACTTTCTTCGGGGTAATTTCGAACAGCTGTCTTGCGCCTCGGGGCGCGTAGTCCGTCGTGCCTGCGGAAGTGAACCGCACTTCGATGACGTACTTCCCCGCGTTCAATTTACCGTAGTCTATTCCCGACACGAGTCCGTAGCCGTTGCCCGAGATGTTATCCACGCTCACGCCGTCGTAGTCGTGCAAGTATACCTCATACAGCAGTGCGCCCGTAGCCGGGTTGGTCGCAGGCAGATCCGCTCCGCCCGCTTCCACTTTCACGCCGAGCGCGCTTTCGTCCACGCTGCCGTACTCCGCGCTTCCCGCGTTGGTTATGTCCGCAATCGTCTTTGCCGCTCCGACATAGAACGTAGGCGACGTAAGCACGCTTCCGAGCAGGTCATACGACCCGATCGCGCTTGCCGCAAGCTGTACGGTCGCAGTAACCGTCACTTGATTGGTAGGACTTGCGAGAGTAAATATCTTATCGAGCTCGCTTTCGCCGACGCCCGAACCGCTGTTGCCGCTCATGTCGCTCCAGGTATACACGTACTCGATCGCGCCGCTTGTATACGCGGCATTATGTCCGTTGATGACAAGTATTTCGCCGATATGATCGACGCCCGAGATATTGAAGTCCCCGGGAGCCCAAGTCGTTACGTTTATCTGCTTGTTAGTGATCTCCCAATTATATGTAGCGGGCGAAATGGTAAAGTTGTCGTTGTCCGTAAGCGTGAAGTTTGCCGCCGCAGTGTATGTGTTCTTGTTCTTGCCGCTCGCGTATGTGCTCGTGCCGAACATGACGCTTATGCCTGCCGAAGCGGGCTTAAGCGTGTTCGGATCGATCCTGACGTAAATCGTCGCGTTGGCGTACTCCACCTGATTGCTTGCAGTGGCGAAATCTTTCCAAGTCGTTTGGTCATAGCTGTACTGCAGTTTGAAGCCCGCAGTGTTTATATCCATTTTGCCTATGGTATAATCGAACACGACCGTTGCATGGTAATTGTCTATATACGTAAAACTCTTGAACTTCGTGCCGGCATAAGTCGTCGGCATTTTATTCGTCGCCTGATCGCCCGCCTTTATGGCTATATCCACCGTCACTGTCACAACGCCCGCTTTGGTCACGCCGTCTGCAAACAAAGGCGTAGAACCGTCCACGGCGCAGAGATAAGTAGGCGTGCCCGTCATTTCAAACACCGTGCCCGCAAAGTCGAGCTGCGGGAAATACGCAACGACGTTCCCGCTTCCGTCAATGGCATAGTTAAGAGCGCCCGAGCCCGTAGGCAGAGCTTTGAGCGGATCGGTCGCGCCCATCGTGCTGTCCCTGTACGACAGCGTTATGCCGTCTATACCCGCTACGCCTGCGGTCAGAATAAGACTGGATATTTCCGCGCTTGTCCCGAGCGTGTAGTTCAGGTTGACCGGATAGTCCAAGCCGCTCGAATCTTTGGCGAACTGCAGACCCGTCACATACACGCCCGTGGACCTTACGCCGCTCGAATCGGTCACGTCCTCGATGTTGAGAGGTACGCCCTCCGGCTTCAATTGCTTGCTTCCAGCGCCGTCGGACTGGAAGTAATAATAGAACTGCAAATGCGGCGTTTCGCCCGAAATGGGATCTGCTCCGCTCTTGTACGTATACGTTATTGCGCCGGTATCCGTAGTTGCCACCGTCCAGCTCGAGCCGGGAGAAGCAAAATCGAACTCGAGCATTTTCGGCTTGATCTCATAAGTTAGCTTGAGTATGCCGTTCGTGCCGTCGTCCCACTCGTAGTTACGCACTACCCCGCTCGCCGTCGCCTTTAAGCGGAACTCTATGTCGTACTTTGCCGCGTTCGTCGCTTCGAACACTCTCGCGCCGGCGCCCTTGGTCATGCCCGTAGGCAGAGCGCCCGGCGAGTACGTGCCGCCGCTCGTAACGCCGTAGTCCATATACGTCGGGTCGTAGTTGTTTACAGTAAACGACTTCTTCGTACCGTCATAAGTATACGCGGGCGAAGACGTAGGCTTTTTGATCTGTTTCGGCTTTATGGAAAAAGTGAACGTACTGCCGCTCATTGCATAATTGGAAGTCGCCGCGTTTTTGTCTATTGCCGTCGCAATATATGCGCCCGCTTCCGTCGGTGCGGTCGGATTGCCGTACCCCTTTCCGCTCGTGTCATCCGCGCCCGTGCCGTAACCGTACCCGTCCGTACTCTTGTAGTATATCTCAAGATCGGGTCCGTGTACCGTCCCGACGTCTGCAGACTGCACGGAACTCGTCGGGTATGTCGCAACGACTACTCCCGCGTCGGTATCGCCGTATACGTCCGCAGTCACTTTCTTTGCCAAAGTGTACGATATGGGTATCTGCGTAACTTTTAGAGTAAACGTCTGATTGGCGGTCGTAGTAGCCGTAGAACCGGCGATAGCCCATTCCATGCCGTTCGCCGTTGCAAAACTTGACAAAGCCGCGGTTATAGTGTAAGTACCGACATTGCGCACGGTCTGCGTGCAACTTAAATTCATCATACTCGCGTCGTACCAGCTTTCGCTCGTAATGACGCTGTCTACCGGGCTTAATAAATTATTACCGTTGAACGTCGTGGTAAGCGTAACGCCTTGCGGCGAAGCCAACGGCACTATTTTGCCCGCTTCCGCCGCAGTCAAATTAAGGTGCATCGCGGGACGCACGGCAAGCGGCGCATAAACACTTTTATAAGAATGATTATATCCGCCTCCCGTCGGAACCGAATGAACGGTTTCGCCGGTTGGTCCGGGGAGACCTGCCGGAGTATCGTGTTTCGCCGTACGCAGCCAGGTCTCGATGGAATTTGACGTCTGATTGAATGAACAGCTCCAAATACCGTTCGAACCGTTTGTGCCTACTTCGGTCAAACTCGGAAGCCATAATTTATCGTTTTTCCATACGTCATAATAAGCATTGCTTTCATAATTATAACCGCTCGCAATGCTTGCTCCGGTGCCATAACCCTCGTTAGAGCAATCGCCGACGCATACGGATAACACGCTACCACGTTCCGAAGCCTGATATAATGCTTGCGCAGGCGTTAAAAGATAATTGGTTAAACTGCCGCTTACCGTGCTGACCGTAAACTTGGCGAACTTATGCGTGGACGACTGTGTCGCAACGGTTGTCGCAACGTCGGATTGACTCGAAGCATTTACTGTACTCGTTGTTGTTCCGCCGTTCGCAACGGCGTACGTGTATAAACCGCCGTTATTGAGCGTTACTGCCCGGATATAGCTTGTACCGTATAAATTGGCGGGATACGTCCAAGTATTCGAATTTGTATTGTGCCAGCCGTCCGTCCACGTACTCGTATCGGTAGAATCGGCAAGCCATAAATCGAGAATGACGTTTCCGCCCGCCTGAGTGAGATAAGTAACCGTCCACTGCAAACCGGCAAAAGTCACAAGCACGTCTTTGCCGCCGTTGGCAGTCCTTATGTCTGCGGCAGTCTTAGTGCCCAACGCGGCAACGTCGCTATAAGCCGCACCGGCTTTGCCCGATAATTTACTGTACAGATCTTTAAGATTATCCGGGTCGAACGCTTTGCCGTCCGTGCGGCTCTCATACCCGGTATACGTCAATTCGCCGACGCTTACCGTATTGGAAGTAGAAGCATAAACGTTTATGTCCGCATTATTACCGCTTAAAGACAATGAAAAAACTGCGCCGACAGCGAGTGCGACACAGAATATGAGTATGAGGATATAGAGCAACGCGCGCATAGCGGCGCTTTGCTTATTTTTTAATACCCCCCCCGGATTTATAATTTATTTGTTTCATAAAAAATTCCTCCTATCGTCCGCCTGCCGTTTTCTGCCATTCATTTCATTACCTTGAGTTTTTCGGAAAACGCACGACGCGACATGATATAAGACACTTTTCATATGCAAATTATACCATTATAAAATACAAATATCAATACTTTTTGACAAAGTTTTTGAAAATAATATGAAATTTCGTGTAAAATTAAATGAGTTCGGTAAAAACCGAACTCATTTGAACAAAATTATCAATTATACGAGCGTTTATTGTCATTCCGAGCGCAGCCGAGGAATCTATAATTTTTTTAGATTTCTCCGCTCCGCTTACGCTCCGGTCGAAATGACAAAAGGGCTTTACGCTCCGGGCGAATGACAAAGCTATATCATTTATATTTTACTTTACGTGCCAGATTTCTTTTGCGTATTCCCGGATAGCGCGGTCGGACGAGAATTTACCCGCGTTCGCCATATTGAGAATGCTCTTCGTATAGAACGCGTCCGTACCGTAATCGGCGTTTGCGATCGCCTTGACTCGGACGTAATCCTTGAAATCGTAAAGGCTCATATAATTGTCCTCTCCGCGGAGCTTATCGAAAATAGAATGAAGCATACCCGTGCCGTTATCGTTGAACGTGCCGTTGACAAGCGTATCCATTATGCGGTGTATGACCGGATCGTTGTCGTAATACTCCCACGGATGATAGCCGGGACGGTGTTCTTTGACTTCGTCCACCGAAGCGCCGAAAATATATTCGTTTTCTACTCCCGCTTCCTCTGCGATCTCTATATTCGCTCCGTCCATAGTACCGAGCGTAACCGTACCGTTGAGCATGAATTTCATATTGCCCGTCCCCGACGCTTCCATTCCGGCAAGCGAAATCTGTTCCGAAATATCCGCGGCGGACACGATGAGTTCGGCATACGATACGTTGTAATTCGTAACGAATACGACTTTCATCTTATCCTGCATATCGGGATCGCGATTTACCATATCCGCTATGCAATTAATGAACTTCATTATTGCTTTTGCGTGGTAATATCCGGGCGCGGCTTTTGCTCCGAAAATAAACGCGGTAGGTTTGAAATCGGGCATTCTTCCCTCTTTTATTTCATAATAGAAATAAATTATGGAAAGCGCGTTGAGAAGCTGACGTTTATACTCGTGCATACGTTTTACCTGAATATCGAAGCAGAAATCGGGATTGAGTTCGATCCCCTCGTGCTCTTTGATATAATCGGCAAGACGCTGTTTATTAGCCCTCTTTACTTCTTTGAATTGCGCGATAAACTCCGGATCTTTTGCGTACTTGGCAAGTTTTTTCAATTCGGTCAAATCGGTAACGTAACCGTTTCCTATCTTGCTTTCGATCAGATCGCAAAGTTTACCGTTGCAAAGTCTGAGCCAACGACGAGGCGTAATACCGTTCGTTTTATTCACAAATCTGTCGGGGTACATCGCATACCAGTTTTTGAACACGTCGGTTTTGAGAATATTGGTATGAACTGCGGCGACGCCGTTCGTCATGTGCGAAACGTAAATAGCAAGGCGCGCCATGTGTATTCTGCCGTTATCGAGAATATTGTAATTCCAGGTATCGGGAACGCGCATTGCGGAAAGCTCGAAATTAAGTTTCTTCTGTATCTCCTCTATTACGGCGTAAACTTCGGGAAGTATTCGCTTAAAGAGATCGATGTCCCATTTCTCGAGCGCTTCGCCCATAATAGTATGGTTCGTGAATGCAAACGTCTTATGTGCGACTGCAAACGCGTCCTCGAACGTCAGACCCTCGTGCTCGAGATTAAGTATAAGTTCGGGAATTGCGACCACGGGGTGCGTGTCGTTGAGCTGAATGGCGCGAAGATCGCCGAAATGCGAAAAGTCCGAACCGTACTTTTTCTTATATTCGCGGATAATATCTTTAATCGACGCGCTGACAAAGAAATACTGCTGACGCAGGCGGAGCGTCTTGCCCTCTATGCGTTCGTCGTTCGGGTAAAGTACGTATGAAATGATTTCCGCAGCGTTCTTTTCCGACAGCGCGTTCGCATAGTGCATATTGTTGAACTCTATATAGTCGAGTTTATTTATAGGCTCGCTCTGCCATAAGCGGAGCGTATTTACCACTTTCCCGCCGTAACCTATGATGGGAAAATCGTAAGGCACCGCCTTGACCTTCATATCGGCGAACGAAACGATCTGAATAAGATCGTCGTGTCTGATCGACCACGGATCCCCGCAGGTGGTCCAATCGTCTACCGTTTCGACCTGGAAACCGTTGACGAACGACTGCTTGAACAAGCCGTACTTATATCTGATTCCGTATCCGTTCAAAGGAATATTTTCGGTGGCGGCAGACTCGAGATAACAAGCGGCAAGCCGTCCCAGACCGCCGTTTCCGAGAGCGGAGTCAGGAATATCTTCGAAACTGCGAATATCGATACCGCGGTCGGAAAGCGTTTTTTCCACTTCCGCAAGCTCGCCGAGATTGAGAAGGTTGGAGAATATCGACCTTCCGACGAGATATTCCGCGCTCATATAATACGCACGCTTCTTCTCGGATTGCTTTTCGTCGGTCTTGCGCCAAAGAGAATTGATGTTGCGCATCACCGCTTTGGAAAGAGCGTTGTAAAGCTGGCGATTGGTCGCCTGTTCAAGTGTCGTCGAATAGTCGTACGACAGCATCTGCTCCATTGTTTCGATTATCTTATTAGACACTTTTATATATCTCCTTAGATATTTTTCAAATTAACGATCGTATTCTTCGGTCAATTTGCGGATACGCGCCGCAAGTTCTTTTTTCTCAAAGTCCGGAATACGGTAACTCCAGTTTGCGGTTGAAAGCGTAGACGGCATATTGATTCTTCCCTCTTCTCCGATTTTCAACCAATCCTGCATGGGAATGACGGAACACAGCGCTTTCGATTTCAAACACAGCCGCACAATCGCGTCGCATATTTCTTCGTCGTTTTCGGTCGGAAGCGGCAGATCCATATATTCCAATTCTCGTCGAAGCGTATATAATATCCCGTCGCGATTGCCGCCGAGTTTTTTTATATACCCGAGTAAAGTATCGTTGTCGTGCGTGCCGGTATAGACTATGCAGTTTTCACTTGTATAATTATGCGGCAAGTACTCGTTGGTTTCTCCCGAATCGAAAGCAAATTGCAAAACTTTCATGCCCGGATAACCGACTTCGGCAAACATTTTTCGCGCAGAATCGTCGAGTATACCGAGATCTTCGGCAATAACCTCCATCTTTCCGAGTTCGCGCTCGAGCATGGCGAACATTTCCGTAGACGGACCGTCCACCCACACGCCGCGCTCGGCGGTCGGATCTCCGAACGGTATCTCGCAATATCTGTCGAAACCGCGGAAATGATCGATACGAACGACGTCGAAAAGCGAGAAACATTTTTTCAGACGTTCCTTCCACCAGGAAAAGCCGTCCGATTTAATCTTATTCCAATCGTATACGGGATTGCCC
>CANDJX010000062.1 GCA_947385185.1 uncultured Clostridia bacterium | reverse complement strand
AGTTATAAAGAGCGACGATTTTAGTCGCTCTTTATATCATACGGAAGTATTCGACACCGAAGGACGGGAAGACCTGATTCCGTCGGATATACATCGTACGTATATATACGATGTAGACAGTTATATCGTAAAGGAAACGACATACCGCGACGGGAACAAGATTGTAGATAATGATGGCGATGGTTTTGAGTATGATGTTATTGTTTCGGACGGTAGCCAATGATATGTTGTGTTTTGCTTATGATAAATTTGATATAAATAGCGAATTTATATTGCGTACATGGGATCCACAAGATGTAAAAAAATCAAGTCGGCATGAGTATTTATTATATAAAGAAGCGGAGTATTATCAATATCGAATATGCGCTAAAATTTTAGATATGAAAAAAGATTTAATGACCGTATATGGAATAATGTTTATTTTTGATAGTACATATCCTCCCGATGTGAAAGAGGGCGATTATATTGTATTTACTGAATGTCGAATGGATGTATTGCACAACACTAAGGAGTTTTAACAAAAGTTTTACATAAAGAACGGCAGGTTTATACCTGCCGTTCTTTATGTATATAAAGCCAAAGCGAGAGGAGATCGAAGTCGACGAGGAAGTACTGTCGTACGACGAAGAAACGGGTATGCAAGGATACAAGCCCGTATTGCGGTTGTACAGGAATACTACGGAGGAGTGGTATCATATCCATGTGAACGGAGAAGAACTGAGATGTACGGCGGAACACCCGTTCTATGTAGTCGGAAAAGGATTTGTACCTGCGCGAGGCATACATAGCTTGGACAAAGTATTGCAAAGCGACGGAAGATATGGTATAATAGAGACGGTCGAAGTAGAGCGCTTAGCAAAACCCGAAGCGACGTACAATTTCGAAGTAGCGGAGTACCATACGTATTATGTCGGCAATGGTATACTGACGCATAACAAGTGCGGTTTTGACCGTTATGTAGAAAATCCAAAAAGTTTATGGGGACAATCTTCAGAAGATGTAGCACAAACATTAGGAGACGGTTGGACAAAAGGCTCGTATGGCTCAAAATCAACAGGATGGAAGTTTACTAATGGAGATAAAATGGTTGCATATCATCCTGGCGGTGGTCGTCATGTGGGCAGTTATTATAAATTATCTTCTAGCATAACAGGGAAAATTAAAGTAGTTGGAACAGATTATGTGCATTTTATTGGTGATAAAGCAATAATATTCAATATATTTAATGGAGGTTAGAATGAATCCAATTAGTATTGATGTGCAATACGAATTATATAAAGAGACGCTTAGTAAATGCGGATTATTTCTTTTGAAAGGTTCAGATGAAGATATAGAATATAATATTTTTGAAGAATTTGATACTGACAGTATTTCATTTTTACATATCAATATATTGAATTCCTTACTTGCCGCAAAATTGATTGATAAAGAAATATATGATTTATCACTAAAATTAGCCTTAAATTTTAGAGCACTTGAAAAAACCGATCTTTGGAATATCGAGTCTGTAAAAACGAATGAACAATGGTATGAAATTCTTAAGTTATCTGATAATATCAAACAACTTATTGCTGAAAAATTTGAGGAATAAATATTGATATTTTAGTTATAAAGAGCGACGATTTTAGTCGCTCTTTATATCATACGGAAGTATTCGACGCCGAAAGCAGAGGCGACATGATCCCGTCGGATATAAGGGCGAATTTTTTAACATAGTTTGTCTACAGTCAAAACAGCGTTCAGATGAGGAACGCTGTTTTGCGATTTATACGACGTATATGCTTATTTGTTCGATTTCAGATCTTCTTTCGGTATGGCAATGATCCGTTTTTCTGTTTTGAGCCATGCGGCGAATCTGATTTCGTGAGCGTACTTGATTTTGTCGAGCCTGAGTTTTACTATTATCAGCCCAGCAAGCATTGCCGCCGCGCACATGACGAGGATAATGAACGTCACGCCGATTCCCGCGGCGATCCCGACTATGATCGCGGCAATGAGGAGGGCGCAGACCGCAACGCAAAAAATCGCGGGTACGGCGATCATAAGACGCGACAGTTTTTTTTCGCCGGCGTCCGAGGCAAGGTATTCGTCGTAGAGCGCCTTGCGTTTTTCTTTCGGCAGATCGGCGTAATCGGTATAAACGGTAGTGTCGTAAATGTCTTCGTCCATATTACCTCTCAACCTCTCAGACCTTGCAATTTTCCAGCGTCAATTCGTCGAAATCTATATGTTCGACGAAATCGGCGGGCTTGAACCGCGATATATTGAACTGCGTGAACCCCGACGCGTGCGCGGACAGAATAACGGGCGTAGGCAGATCGAGCTCGTGGCAAGCGATCCGGACATACTCGTCGAATTTTTCTTCCTCGTATTTTCCGTCATAGTACACGATTTCGTTTTTGACGATTTTTTTATTCTTAAGAGTTTTTACCCAAATTTTCACCATATGGGAAGTATACATTATTTTCCGCGAAAAGGCAAGAAAAAATTTGTCGGAAAATTCGGGAAAGGGGTTGATTTTCGTCCCGTAATATGTTACTATATGTTTGTGTGTGGGGCGAGGCGGGAGTATGAGTAAAATCAGACTCGCGGCGTTCTTATCTGTAATAGTATTTATAGCTTCGCTTATATTCGTCGGTTGCGGCGAAACCGCGCCCGAATGGAACGGAAATATAAGCGTCACCGTAATAGATTCGGAGTGTTACGAACTCGAATACGGGAACTACGATTACAGCGCCGACGGCAAAACCGTGTATATTCCGAAGGGGAGCGATGTGACCTTAAGGCTTACAATGCGTGAGCCTTATTTTGCCGAGTCGATCAATTTTCCGAGGAGCGTTATAGAAGAAGACGGACCCGTGACGACGAACATCCGTCTTTTCGGCGTCAAGTATTCCACACGCGTCAGGATCGAATGCGGCAAGCGCGAAAGCGTCATATCTTACGACCCGAACGGAGGAACGTTATTTTCCGGAAACGCGGTCGCGACCGAATCGTATTCGCTTATTCACCACGCCCGCCCGAATACGAGCCGCGGCACCGACGTCATGTCCCGTCCCGGCTACACTCTCATCGGCTGGAACACAAAACCGGACGGGAGCGGCGAGCACATCGGTCTCGGCAGTCGCATAACCGTCGGACCGAATTCGTTCAACAGACTTTACGCCGAATGGCTTGCGCAGTCGCCTGCGGACGACTTCGACTATATCGAATATCCGAATAATGCGGTAATAAGAAAATATCTCGGTCACGCCGAAAAAGTCGTGATCCCCGAGAAAATCAACGGCAGACCGGTGACGGGAATCCTCGGCGGCGCTTTTTCGTCGTGCTCGGTAAAAACGGCGGTTTTTCCGCTCGGTCTGAAAAACGTTTACGCGGGCGCTTTTACGGACAGCGCGATCGAGGAATTATATATGTTCGATAACGTAAGCCGCATGGGCGACGACTGTTTTGTCGGTTGCGACAATTTTCGCACGTTGCATATAAACGCCGTCGAGCAGCCGCGTTATCCCGATCTTGACCGCCATTCGGTATACGCGGACAAAGTCGATTTAATGATAAAACATAAGGACAAAAAGAAAATAGTCGTTTTCGGCGGTTCGGGGTCGTACTACAGCGTAAACGCCTGCCGCCTTGCCGAAGAATTTCCAGATTACGAGGTTGTGAACGTTGCGATCAACGCTTACTTCAATACCGAAGCGCAGGTGCGCGCGATCTCGGACTGCCTCGGCGAGGGCGATATATTCCTGCACGTACCCGAAATGATGAGCGGTTATCAATACATGGACAGGACCGATATGGACGACGAGCGGTATCTCATGTGTCTCGAACTCAATTGGGATTTGCTCGCCAAAATCGATCTGACTCGCGTGAGCGGAACTTTCGACGCGTTTTATAAATTCAACGAAGGCAGGAAAACCAAGCGCGGCAAATCGTATTCGGATTATACGACTTATATGGACAGCCGCGGCGACTATAACGCACAACGCTTTCCGTACGGTAAAGACGAGCCGATCACGAACGAGGGCGGAATAAGACCAGAACTTATAAATGCGGCGTCCATGTCGCGGTTGAACGGATTATACGACTTCATCGAGTCGCGCGGCGCGAAAATTCTGATCTCGTACGCGGCGGTGAATAAGCATTCGTTGCCCGATTTCTGGGAGCGGGACGCGGCGGCGTTCGAAGCCGAGTTTTCGAAATACATGACGCGTCCTATAATAAACGACATAGGTTCGGTGGTATATAACGGTTCGGTTTTTGCCGATTCGGACTGGCATTTGTGCAAAGAATCGTCGATCGAACATACGGCGACGCTCGCCCGGGCAATACGGAAATATATATAATCATATATAATAAGGAAAGAAAAGATGGACGAATTCAAAAAACGCCAATGCGAAAAAACATTATACGATTACCTGCGTATCCACGCGACCGCGAAACCGGATAAAACGTGTTTTGCGACCGATTCGTCGGCGATGACTTACGGCGAAACGCTTGCGGCGACCGATCAGACTGCGGCGCGGCTTATGTCGTTCGGAGTGAAGAAAGGCGACCTCGTCGCGCTTCGAGCCGAGCGTTGTCCGCAGACGGCGATAATCGCGATGGCGTTAAGCGCTTTCGGCGGCATAGCGGTCATGACCGACGTCCATTTCCGCGCCGACGAATATATAAAGCAGACGGGCGTCGGGATCCGTCCCGATTATTACGTGACGAGCGAGGGCTCGGGCGACCGTTGGACGCTCAAAGACGGTGATTACGCGGATTTATGCGACGTAACCCCGGGCGATTTCGGGCTTGACGTCCGCGGCGTTTTGTCGGCGCATAAGCTCGTTTCGCCCGACGATCCGTTTTCGGTCATCTTCACCTCCGGTTCGACCGGCGCGTCGAAAGCGGTCGTGCTCAGTCACAGGAATTGCATAGCCAACCCGGTGGACGCAATGCCCCTTTTCGGCGAGAACGAAACCGACAGAGCCGTATCCATACTTCCGCTCAATCACGTATTCGGTTTTGCCGTCGTTTCATGCGCGATATTCTGCGGACACGACGTTGTGTTTCCGACCGAAGTCGGCGCGGACGCTGTCCTCGGCGCGATCGAAAAATACGGCGTGACCGTGATGTATTCGGTGCCGACCTTTTTTCTCGATATGCTTGCGGGCGGCAAGCATAAAAAGTACGATATTTCTTCGCTCAGACTCGGGCTTATGGCGGGCGGACCGTTTACCGCGGATCAGATGCGGTTTATAGAAGGCGAGCTCGGGCTTCGTCTTATGCCGGGGTACGGTATGAGCGAATGCGTCGGTATTTCCACGACGTCGTATGACGCGTCGGTCGAGGAACGCGCGGCGGGCGTGGGGAGATTGTACCCGATGACCGAGTGCGACATAATCGGCGAGAACGGCGAAAAATTAAGACCGGGCGAGGAGGGCGAAATACGCGTCAAGGGTCCGACGCTCATGCTCGGTTATTACGGCGACGAAGAAGCGACGAAAGCCGCGTTCGACGGGCAAGGCAGACTCCGCACCGGCGACATAGGATATTTCGATTCGGACGGAATATTGCACATAAGCGGCAGACTGAAAGATATAATTATCCGCGGCGGGGAAAACATATCGGCGGGGAAGATCGAGCGCGCTTTGCTGTCGATCGACGGCGTATATCAGGCGGCGGCGGTCGGGGTCAGGGACGAAAAATACGGCGAAACGCCTTGCGCCATGATAATTCCCGCTCCGGGCGCAAAGCTGACCGAAAACGACTTGAAAAAATCGCTTGCGTCGTTGCTTTCGGGACACGAGATCCCCGAGCGCATAAAAATAGTCGACGCGTTTCCGCTCACGTCGTCGGGCAAACCGGACAAACAGAAAATGAAAGAGATATTATAAAATGCAGAGGAATAAGTAAAGAACTTGGACATCGTACTTTTTGCAAACCCCATACTTCTCGTGCTTTTCGGCATAGCGATCGCGCTTTGCGCCGTCGACGTGTTCCGTAAATCCGGCTACGCGTTCCGCATAGCGTCGGGAGTCGTGTTTGTAGGCGCGCTCGTTTACGCGCTTCTTCTCGGCGCGTCCATGCAGGAAGTTCTGCTCGTAACGCTCGTCATGTTTGCGCTCAATCTGACAGCATTCTTCAATGGGGGGCGCGATAAATGAGCTTCAATTCATTGCAATTTCTTATATTCCTGCCGATCGTAATCGTCGTTTACTTCCTGCTCCCGCACAAATTCCGTTGGTTGTGGCTTCTTGCCGCATCGTACTACGCGTACATGAGCTGGAACGTATGGCTCGTATTCCTTATCCTCGGCACGACCGCGGTTTCGTACGTCGCGGGGCTTTTAATGCCGCGCGCGAAAAGCAAAGGCGTGCGCCGCCTTTTGCTCGTAATAACGCTCGTCGTCTGCCTCGGCATACTCGTGTTCTTCAAGTATTTTAACTTCCTGCTCGCGAACGTAATAAATTTCCTGAATCTCTTTGCGCTCGAGCTCGACCCCGTTATGCTCGACATAATCCTTCCCGTCGGCATATCGTTTTACACGTTCCAGACCCTTTCGTACGTCATCGACGTATACCGCGATAAGATCGAGCCCGAAAAGCATTTCGGCTACTTCGCGCTGTACGTGTCGTACTTCCCGCAGCTCGTTGCGGGACCTATCGAACGCCCCGAAAACTTATTGCCGCAGCTTCGTGAAAAGCATATGCCGAACGAGGACGACCTTTCCGTCGGCTTCCGCATTATGGCGGTCGGGTTCTTCCGCAAATGCGTAGTCGCGGACTTTATCGGCACGTTCGTAAACAGTGTTTTTAGCGACGTATCTTCGGCGAGCGGTCTCGCGGTGCTTGTCGCGGGCGCGCTGTTCTGCATACAGCTTTATTGCGACTTTGCGGGCTATTCCGAGATCGCGATCGGCGCGGCGCGTATGATGGGCATAAAACTGATGAAGAATTTCGATCGCCCGTTCTCCGCCACGAGTATTCGCGATCTTATGAGCCGTTGGCACATTTCGCTTACTACCTGGTTCAGAGATTATCTGTATATACCGCTCGGCGGAAGCCGTAAAGGCAAGGCGCGCCGCGTGCTCAATACTTTGATCGTATATTTCCTGTGCGGGCTGTGGCACGGCGCGAACTGGACTTACGTTATCTGGGGTTTATACGTGGGCGTGTTCGTAAGTATAGAGAATCTACTTCGCAAACCTTACCGCGCGTTCTGTGAAAAACATAATATAGACAATTCCAAAGGTTGGATCATCGTGCTTCGCCGCATCCTCGTGTTCCTGTTCTTTGTCCCCGCCGCGCTGTTCTTCCGCGCCCGTTCCGTTGCCGAGATCGGCACGATTTTCGCGTGTATCTTTACCGCGGGCGGGTTCGGAACCGAATACTTTGCCGCAACGCTGTCCGCGCTGTCCATGACCGCGCTCGACATTCTCGTGATCGGCGCGATCCTCGTCTGCCTTGCGCTCATATGGCGCATGAGCGAGGAATCGCCCGGAACCGAGTTTTACGAACCGATTGTGTCCGAGTCCGAGCCATTGTCGCTCGAAACAAAACGCCTTGCGCCCGGATCGCTCGGGCTTACAGACAAAGCCGAATCGCGTCGGTCTTACGTCGCGCGCGTGACCGCCGTCGCATACGCCGTCTGCGCGATCGCGCTCGGTTGGCTTATTCTTATCGCCGGCGATGCGACTTCGGCGTTCGTGTACTTTCAGTTCTGATGCGCGCAGTATGTAAGCTACGCAAAACCGGTCGTCACAGCTTGCGTATGTCCGAACGTCAATAAGTTAAAAATCATGAAAAGAATAATAATTACAATTTCCATAGTTCTTGTAATTCTCCTCGTTGCGCCTTTGACGCTGACGGTGATAGGTTTCGCCACGCCTTCGCAGTTCGACGAAACGTATTACGGCGAGCTCGGGTATATGTTGGATCGCCTTGAGAGCGCCGAGCGCAAAAAAATAGTGATTATCGGCAACAGCGCGAACGCTTTCGGACTTCGCACCGACGTCATGAGCAAAGAATTTCCCGACTACGACGTGATCAATTTCGGGCTTTACGGCGCGATCGGCACGAAAGCCATGCTTGACATTGCAAAACCGAGCATAAGCCGCGGCGACGTGGTGATTCTTGCGCCCGAGCAGATAAGCCAGTCGCTGTCGCTTTATTTTTCGCCGAAAGAGATGTGGATGGCGGCGGACGGCGATTTCGGACTGCTCGGCAGACTGTCCGCGGACGACGTTCCGGGCATGGTCGGTAATTTTCCGAATTACGTCGCCGAAAAATTCGACTGTTTGCTCCGCGGCGAAAAAGCGTCTGCGGACGGCGTATACGCGCAGAGTTCTTTTCTGACAGAGGACGGCTCCGACGCGGGATATATGACGTACGAGCGTGCGTATAACGTCATGCCGGGAGGTTATGACGCGAACGGACTCATAAGTTACGACCCGTCGATTGTCGGGGACGGTTTTATAGATTACGTAAACTCTTATTACGAGGACGTATGGGCAAAGGGCGCGCAGATGTTCTGGGCGTTTTCACCGGTAAACAGCCTTGCGCTTTCCGACGACGGCTACACCCCCGACGATTTTTACGACTACCTGTCCGATAATCTGAAGTTTTGCGTTCTCGGCGATCCGAACCGTTACGTCCTCGATTACGAATGGTTCTACGACAACAACGTGCATATGAATTCGGCGGGTATGTTCGTGCATACTTCGCTTCTTACCGACGACGTAAAAACGGCGCTTGCGATTGCCACGCCGACCGAAATCGAACTGCCCGAAAAACCCGAGATCCCTGCCCGCGCGCCCGAAACGGGCGATAATTCGGACGCCGATTGTTTCACTTATGCCGAAAGAGAAAACGGACTGACGATTACCGGACTGACCGAAAAGGGGAGTTCCCGCGTATCGCTTGTCATTCCGTCGATTTACGACGGTAAACCGGTCGTGTCGTTTGCCGCAAACGTATTCGCGGGCAATAAAACGTTGAGCGCTCTTACGGTGGGAAATAACGTGCGTATGCTTTACGATCGCGCTTTCGAGGGCTGTACGCGCCTGACGCGGCTCGTTATTCCGCAGTCGTCGCCGAATGAAATCGGAGTCGGGACCGCCCTTTTGTCCGGCGCGGACAATTGCCGCGTGTACGTTCCGCGCGCTTCGCTCGATATATACCGCACGCATTACAACTGGGGAATGTATCGCGACAAAATTTCCGCTTATTGACGAACAATGCAGCGAAATCCAAAATATTTACCGAAAAACCACAATATATAGTGGTAGAAACTTCCAAAGAGCCACAAGAATACAAAAGTCATAAAAACGCTTGCCTTTTTTCGACAAATGTATTAAAATTACAGTGT
>CANDJX010000061.1 GCA_947385185.1 uncultured Clostridia bacterium | reverse complement strand
CACTGACAAGCACACTCTTTCCCTACACGACGCTCTTCCGATCTATAAATAAAATACTTCGAAGCAAAAAAGCGATACCGCGGTATGTGCTCCGCGATATCGCTTTTTTAATCTCGGTCGTGATTTTCTATGGAGGTTACGTCGCGAGATAAATAAATGAGTCGTTGTTACTTTTCCCAGCTCTTGTTGCTGCCTTTATTCTTTTTCGAGAGCTTATAAGCCGGGTCGGGGGAGTTGACTTTCGTTATGACGAGCTCGTCCGTCAGTCCGCCGCTTCTCGCTTCTATAGCGTTCGTTTCTTCGAGCGGGAACGTAAATTCGAACTTATATGCGCCGCGTTTTTTGCCTGCGGATTTTCCGTTTACGAAAAGCTCGACCTCGTCGTTGTTCGAATATACTTTTACGGTAACGGTCTTACCCGAACGCCGCGTGAAGCGTTTTCCGCATATGTGTACGAATTTTTCGTCCGACCAGTGCGCCTTATACAGCCAGAACGCGTCTTTCTTCGTTTTGCGGTCGAAGGTCACGAGCCCTTTGTGATTCATGCCCGGTTCGCCGCCCTGGTTGCGCGCGTCGGCTGCGAAATCGAACATATTCCATACGTGAGTCGCCCATATGTAAGGACGGGACTCGATTATGTCGAGATATTTTTCATGGAACAAACACTGAAATTCTTCGGTGTTGTCGCCGCGTTTCGGTTTTACGCTGTGCAGGTTCGGCATGGCTTCCGCGCCGTATTCGGACAGACCGAGCGGCGTCGCCGGGTGCGCTTTATGGAATCTGTCGAGTTTTTTGCCCGACAGCGAGAAGAAGGGGAGATACCAACCGTGATACAGATTGTACGACACGAGATCGGGCACGTAATTCAGTTTGTTGCGGACGCCCGCGACCATATATACCGCAATGACGGTGAGCCGCGTCGGGTCGTAAGCGTGACAGAAATCGTTGAGTTTTTTGTGGAATGCCAGCCTGTCGTCGCCCGCGCCGTGCATGGTTATTTCGTTCGAAAGCCCCCAGCATACTATGGACGGATGGTTGTATTCCTGAGTTATAAGCTCGCGCATCTGGTTCATCGCGTTTTCGTCCGCGCCGTTCATATGCCTGGATATATACGGGATCTCCGCCCATACGATCAGACCTTTGCGGTCGCACAGGTCGTAAAAATAATCGTCGTGCTGATAGTGGGCGAGACGAACGGTGTTCGCTCCCACGTCGCATATAAGCCCGACGTCCTCCTCGTGCATGGCGCGCGTGATTGCGTTGCCGATCTTCGGTCTGTCCTGATGCCGGCATACGCCGCGAAGCGGATAAGACCGACCGTTGAGGAAAAATCCGAGCTCGGGATCGACGCGGAACGTCCTGAATCCGAACGCCGCTTCGATCTCGTCTACGGTATTACCGTTTACGGAAAGGGCAGCTTTCGCCGTGTACAGATACGGGTCTTTGACGCCGTCCCACAGACGCGCGTCTTTTACGATGAACGTGCCGCCGCATCCTTCGGCGACCGTATTGCCGTCCGCGTCCGAAATCGTGATATGCACGTCGCCGCTTCCCGAAACGAACGTTTCGATTTTCGCTTTGCCGTCGCCGTCCTCTACCGTCGGCGTGACTTTGATTCCCGGTCCGCCGTAATAGTCGAGATCGAAGTGGTTTTCGCTTACCGTAACGAGGTTTACGTCGCGGTATATGCCGCCGTAAAAAGTGAAATCTGCGGTCTGCGGATAGACCGTTTCGTTCGCGCGGTTGTCGACTTCGACTTTAAGCGCGTTTTCGTCGCTCAGAAAATCGGTCACGTTTACGCGGAACGTCGAATAGCCGCCGTCGTGCGCGCAGATCTCCGAGCCGTTCAGGAAAACTCTGCACGACGAATTCACGCCTTTGAATTCGAGATACGCTTTGCCGCGAGTTTCGAGCGCGGGGCGCGGAAAAGTTTTTTCATACGTCGCGACCGTGCGTCTGTAATTGTTGCCTCCGCTTTGTCCGTCCTCGCCGTTCCAGGTGTGCGGGATATCGACGTCCGACGTTTTGCCGTCCAACGTAAATTTCCAGCCGTCGTTTAAGTTTTTTACGATTCGCATTTCATTCTCCCTTTTGCTTTTTTATCAGTATAGCACATATCCGTATATATTTCAATTGCATTTCTTCATGAAAATTATTGCATTTTTTATTCCGTTTCAAAAGGATAACGAAAAAAGAGTCGCATATTTTTTGAAATGCACTCTAAAGTTTGTCCGAATTTTGGGATGCATTTCGGTTTTGCGGCTCTTTAACTTTATAAGATTTATCTTACAGTATGCTGTTTCCGCGCGAATCTATAGCGACGAGAAGGGGCAGATCTTTTACCGTCAGCTTTCGCACCGCTTCGCAGCCGAGGTCGGGGTAGGCGACGTCCTCGCAAGACGTTATGCGGCTTTTGACGAGCGCCGCCGCGCCGCCGACCGCGATAAGATATACGGCTTTGTTTTTCACCATACCGTCGACGACTTCTTTGCTTCGTTTGCCTTTGCCGATCATGATTTTCAGTCCGAGATCCAGAAGCGCGGGCGTATAGTCGTCCATGCGCGTGCTCGTAGTCGGTCCGCACGACCCGATTATTTCGCCCTCTCTCGTCGGCGTAGGTCCTGCGTAATATATCGCCGCGCCGCGAAGATCGAAGGGCAGGGGTCTGCCTTCCGCCGCCGCTTCGGTCATGCGCTTATGCGCCGCGTCGCGCGCCGTGTATACGATCCCCGAAAAAGAAACCGCGTCGCCCGCTTTAAGCCCGGTCACGTCCGTTTCGTTCGTCATGAGTTTAACGTTCATTGAATTTCACCTCCGCGTGTCTGACGCTGTGGCACTGAACGGTGACCGCGACGGGGAGCATACCTATGTGCGTCGGGGCCGTTTCGATCGCGCAGGCGAGCGCGGTGTGTTTGCCGCCTAACCCTTGCGCGCCTATTCCGAGCGCGTTGACCGCGTCGAGCACGTCGCGTTCGAGCGAAGCGATGTCGGGATCGGGCGAGCTTTCGCCGCACTTTCTGAGTAATGCGAGTTTGGACAGCAGCGCGGCTTTATCCATAGTGCCGCCCACTCCTATCCCGAGAAGAATGGGCGGGCAGGGGTTCGCGCCCGCTTCCTTTACTATGCTTACCACCGCGTCGATTATGCCGCGTCTGCCCTTGGACGGGGTGAGCATTCTGACTCCGCCCATGTTTTCGCTTCCCGCGCCTTTGGCAAGGAATTTTACGGTCAGCCCGTCTCCCGGCACAACGTCGTAATAAACGACGGGCGGCGTGTTGTCGCGCGTGTTGATCCTCGTCAGCGGGTCGGCGATAGATTTGCGCCCGTCCTTATATCCGAGCCGCACGCCTTCTTCGAGCGCGTCCGCGAGCGGTCCGTCGAACGTCGCGTCCTGTCCGACGGTGACCATAAGCATGGCGACTCCGGTGTCCTGGCAAGGATAACTGTCCGTGCGTTCGGCGACTTCGTCGTTTTCTATGATCTGTCCGAGCGCCCACTTTGCGCGTTCGTTATCCTCGTTTTCATAGGCGGCTTTGAGAAAGTTCAGAACGTCGCCGTCCACTTTCTTGAGCGCGCCGTCTATCGCTTCGGAGAGCCTTAAAACAATATCTTTGCAATTATACATACCGAGATTATACCACACGGGATTGACAAAGTCAACGGTCGCTGTTATAATACATATATGGCTCTCAGGATTTGCAGCATTGCCAGCGGAAGCAAGGGCAATTGCATATACATAGGAAGCGAAAGAACGTCGCTTCTGCTCGATTTCGGCGTGTCGCCTCGCCGCGTGAACGGATCGCTCGCGCGTATCGGCGCGGGCGCTACGAAAGACGTGTTCGTAACGCATACGCATTCGGATCATATACGGTATCTGTCCGACGTTTCGGAGCGCGGAGCGACGGTGCATTACAACAGAATATTGCACAGCGGGCTTTACGGCAGACTGAAAGGCGGGTGCGACGAATTTTCGGGCGACGTGTGCGTGGGCGATATAACGGTTTCGTCGTTTCCCGTTTCGCACGACGTGCCGTGTTTCGGTTATTCGTTTTACAGCGAGGGAAGCAAAATCACCGTCGTGACCGATCTCGGTATCATGCCGCAGTCCACTCTGGACGGTATAGCCGATTCGGACGTCGTCTTTCTCGAATCGAACTACGACCCCGTCATGCTTAAAAACAATTACTGCTATCCCGAGTACCTGAAGGCGCGGATAGCGGGTACGCGCGGACACCTGTCCAACGGCGACAGCGCGGAATGCGCGGCGTATCTCGCGGGCAGGGGCGTGAAACATATAATTCTCGGGCACTTATCCGAACAGAACAACACTCCTTCGCTTGCGCTCCGCGCGGCGGAAGAAGCGCTCGGGAAATATAATTTAAGCGGTAAAGTCGTATTGCACGTTGCGGTGCAGAACGAAATGTCGGAGGTGATAGAAGTTTGAAACAACGGCTTCTCAAAAGATATTCGGCTGTCGAGGGCGGTTTTTCTTACGTTACCGCGGTAGTTGCGTTCCTCGTAATGACGCTTATTTATTCGGCTGTCATGGGCGGGCTCGAGGAAGGCACCGCGGGATACGACGTAGTGGGATTTCTTCTCAATACGCTCATTCAGTTTTGTTTCCTCATCGCCGCGCTACAGCCCGCGCGGGTGCTCGGCAGCCGTCATACTTATTATTTCGCCAAGCCACGACCGCGCGAGTGCCTGATCGCCGTCGGTCTGACTGTCGTATGCGTAATCGGCTTCGACGCGCTTGCCGTCGCGTTAACTTACTCGCTTAAGGCTAACGGGTTCGCGGGCGGGACGATCGTGTCGTTCGACGATCCGCTCGGGATCGTTCTTTCCGTCTTTCGTATCGTGCTTATCGCGCCGGTATGCGAGGAGTTGCTGTTTCGCGGCAGCGTTCTTTCGTCGCTCGGCGTGACCGGGAATATTCCGTCCCGCCGCCGCGTATCGTTCATGGTCGTAACGTGCGGGCTGCTTTTCGCGCTCATTCATATGAATCCGCTTCAGACCGTTTATCAGTTCATGTTCGGTTGCGCGCTCGCCTACGTCACGGTGCGGTTCGCGAATATTATCCCGGCTATAATAATGCACGCGCTCAATAACGCGATCGGGTTCGTCTTGTCAATCCCGGCGATAGACGGCGCGCTCGCCGTTTGGGTGACCTCGGTCATGGAAAGCGGCTACGGCATTGCGATATGGTTGATCGTCGGCGCGGTTCTCGCCGTTCTCGCCGCGTTTATCATACGCTTCGTCGGTCGCAAATTCGGCGGGCATGAACCTATTTCGCCCGAACCGAACGAAACGCGCCCGGAAGAAGAAAAATTCCATCCGTCGGCGGATGACGGCGGCACGCTCGCGGGACTTATACTGACCTCGGTCGGCGCGCTCATATGCATAGTCATGTGGGTGACGACGCTTGTCGCGGGATTCGTATGAGATCGGGCTCGGGCGGCTGCACAGACTGAGCGTGCGGAGTCGAAGGTATACATTATCATGAAAAAACTCGAGATTTTATGCGTCGGGAAAATCAAGGAAAAATACTTCACCGACGGCGTGGACGAATATATAAAACGACTCGGCAAATATTGCGACGTTTCGGTCGTCGAGTTGCCGGACAGCCGCGACGACGGCAGGGCTGCGGAAATCGAAAGCGAAGCGTTGCTTGCGCGGATGAACGGTTTTTGCATACTGACCGATCTGCGCGGCGAACAGTTGTCGAGCGAGGAGTTCGCGTCGTTGCTTGACAACGCATATATGCGCGCGAGTAAAGTCCGGATCGTGATAGGCGGAAGCCGCGGCGTGACCGACGCAGTCCGCGCCCGCGCCGACGCGCTCGTGTCCTTCGGCAGAATGACGTACCCGCACCGCCTCATGCGCGTTATAGTCGCCGAACAGGCGTACCGCGCTTTCTCTATACTCGCCGGCTCGTCTTATCATAAATAACAAACGGTAAACACGCGGTCATTCCTCGCCGTGCGGTCGCATAATATAAAGTATTATGTACGACTATGAAGCATTGAGAAGGGACGTTTGCAAGCTGTGTAAGAGCGGCGTCGAGTGCGGCACGATCGGAAGATCGGTCAGCGGCGCGCACATCGTATACTTTCATCTCGGACCGGCAAGCGGCGCGCAGATGATAGTGCAGGGCGGTATTCACGCCCGCGAGTGGGTCACGTCCGTGCTTGTAACGAAACAGGTCGAAACGCTCGCCCGCGAAAAATTGCCGCTCGGCATATATTTTCTGCCCATGACGAACCCGGACGGCGCGACGCTCGTACAGCATGGCGCGGGCGCGTTTCCCGAGTACGCCGCAAGTCTGAAAACCGTGAACGGCGGCGAAGATTTTTCGATGTGGAAAGCGAACCTTCGCGCCGTAGACCTGAACTGCAATTTCGATGCGATGTGGGGAAAAGGCGAAAGCAACGTGACCGAACCCGCGCCTTCGTCGTTTATCGGGTATCTTCCGGCGAGCGAACCCGAAACCCGCGCGCTCGTGAACTTTACCCGCGCGGTGCGACCGGCGATTACCGTGAGTTATCACGCGCTCGGTCGGGAAGTGTACTACGAATTCGGTCAGACGGGCGAACGCCTTGCCCGCGACAGACGCATAGCCGGAATCGCGGCGGACGCGCTCGGTTATCGGCTTGTGCACGGCGATCTCGGTAGCGCGGGAGGGTATAAGGACTGGTGCGTGCGGGAGCTCGGGATTCCCGCGCTTACGATAGAAATAATAAGCGAGCGGTTTTCGCATCCGCTGGACGAGTCCGCGCTCGAAGGAGAAGAAAAAAATTTATGGCTTCCGAAATTGATAGCCGAAATGCTGAAAACGAAAAATTCATGAAAGCCGCGCTGAAGGAAGCGAAAAAAGCCGAAGCGAAAAGCGAAGTTCCCGTCGGGGCGGTAATCGTTTCGGACGGCAGAATCATAGCCCGCGCGCACAACGTGCGCGGCGTTTCCTGCGATCCGACCGCGCACGCCGAAATAAACGCGCTCCGAAAAGCGGGCAAAAAGCTCGGGCACTGGAATCTCGAGGGTTGCGACCTTTACGTCACCAAAGAGCCGTGCGTTATGTGCGCGGGCGCGATAGTTCTGTCCCGGGTGCGCCGCGTCCGCTACGGCGCGTTCGACAAACGGTTCGGTTGCGGCGGCACGGTGCTGAATCTGACGGATAATCCCGTGTTCAATCACCGCGCCGACACCGAGGGCGGCATAATGGAATGCGAGTGCGCAAAACTGCTCACCGATTTTTTCAAAGCCAGACGGGTCAAAAAGAATACGGACGAATAAGGCGTTTATAATACAATCGATACACGATACGGTTTCCCCGTGAAAGGGGAAGCCGTTTTTTACAAAATTTCAAAATAAGAATTGTGCCGTACATAAAATGTATCGCTATATATTTAAGAAATAGTTTACGGCGACGGTCGTTATCAACCATATTTCGACGAATAAAGTTTTCCAAAATGGTATTGATGGAATAGTATAAGTGTGATATAGTATAATTGTAATATAACAAGGGGGGCGAATTATCCGAAATGAAAATTGCAAGAGAAGTAGCACGACTGGACAGTTTATACACAAAGGAAGGAAAGTAATGTTCAATGCAAAAGATTTATGATGAAAATCCAAAAATTGAAAGGAGATAAAAATTATGAAAAAGAAAATAATAATATGCCTGTCAGTTCAGACTTTACGCTAAATGGGAGTAAATTGTAAAACAAGCATATTGGAATGTATGTATTTATTTTATAAATAATCTGCGTTGACAGTATAGTCCACCGAATATTGACGGATAGACGAATAAAAATGGAATAATTTTCCAAAGCAGTATTGACAGAATAGTATAAGTATGATATAGTATAATTATAATTTGATAAGGGAGGTGAGCTATAGGGAACAAAATTGCAAGAGAAAGCAACATAACCGGACAGTTTGCACACAAAGGAGGGAAAGTAAAATTCAATATAAAAGTTTCATGAAAGAATTAAAAAGAGAGGTAACTGAAAATGAAAAAAACTGAAGAACAGGAAAAGAAGCCGAAACCGATAAAAATCGTCCTTATAGTTATTGCTATATTGGTAGTGGCTTTTGTGATCATTACGACAGTTGCATTATTTTCTTTGGTGGCGATACTTGGATCCGTAGGCGACGATATAAAAACATATGGCGATTTTCGGTATATAGTCATTGATAATAATTCCATCAGAGGCGATGACAGTAGCAAATTTGTCGCTATTGTGGATTTTTCCGATTCAACACTTGAGGAAGTGGAAATTCCGAGAGAGATCGAAGGAAAGACTGTGCGATATGTCGGCTTTCGCGTGGCAAGTGCTGATTGGTTTGCAGTTCAGTATTATCGTATCGAATGTCCGAATCTGAAAAAGATTTTTGTTTATGATAATATAAAAACAATTCATAAAAACGCTTTTGACGACTCTTTAGGGATCGAAATGATGTACTGTTCGATTACTTCCGATATACCCTCGGGCGGCTATCCGGGGTTGAGCAAAACTTATATATATAGGTCGCTATATGAAAGTATGGATGAAGATACTGCACGTAAATATTGTATCGGTAACGTAGAATTTATGAACAACTATTCGGATGAAGTAAACGGCGGATATTATCGTCTGGATAATGTGGAAGGGGAAGAAAAGATTTCGGAGCCGCCGAAGCCGGAAAGAGAAGGATATGAATTTATGGGTTGGTATACCGAACCTGAGTGCATAAACGCATGGGATTTTGATATATCGCCCGAAATCAAAGAAGACACACAGTTCAGACTTTACGCCAAATGGCGTGCGTTGTAAACAAAGGAGATAAAAATTATGAAAACCAAATTTATAACCAAAAAGAGAATAATGTCTATATTTGCAATTTGTATTATAGTAGCATTAACGGCGCTTATATGCATTCCGACATTGACGGTGCTTGCAGATTATTCGGGACAAGACGATAGTTTAACGCGAGAGCAATCTTAATGTGTCAGGTACTATGAGTGAGTTTGCCTGTGAGTACGATCCTACGCAACAGCCCGATGAATGCATAGCGGCGGGGACGCTTATCACGCTTGCAGACGGCACGCAGAAAGCGGTGGAAGACTTGACGGGCGACGAAACGTTACTTGTATGGAATATGGCGACGGGAACGTACGACACCGCGCCGATACTGTTCATCGACAGCGACCCGATCGGGCATTACGAAGTGATAGAACTCTCGTTCTCGGACGGAACGACGGTGGACGTAATATCCGAGCACGGGTTCTGGGACTATGATCTGAATAAATACGTATATCTCGACGAAAACGCGGAGGAGTATATAGGACATCGGTTCAATAAACAGACCGCAGGCGAGGACGGAACGTACGGGTATAGCGCGGTGACGCTTACCGGCGTGGAAGTAAGCGTGGAAGTGACGACGGCGTACAGTCCTGTGACGTACGGGCACTTGTGCTATTACGTGAACGGAATGCTGTCGATGCCGGGCG
>CANDJX010000060.1 GCA_947385185.1 uncultured Clostridia bacterium | reverse complement strand
TTCCTGTAAGTGACTGGAGTTCAGACGTGTGCTCTTCCGATCTCGAACATAAGAAGAAACATGAACGAAACGTAGAACGCATTGTACGCGACGATAGGCAAAAGAAAAGTCACGCCGTAAATGGCGACGACGGAAAGCGCGATGCGAAGCGCGAAATACGGACGGCGGCGCAACTTAAACGTAAAAAACGCCTCGGCGACTATAAGTTCCGCCAAAAAAACAAGACGGTACCAAAAAAGGGGCGACGAAAAATCAAACATCGAGTCCGCCCCCTATATAATCGCCGAGCGCTTTCATAAATTCTTTTTTACGCGGCTGACTGACCTTGAGCTTTTCGCCCGCCACGTCGCACGTATAATCGCGTACGGAAACTACGAATTTCAGATTGACGAGGTAACAGCTGTTACACCGCGAAAAATGCTGCGGCGGAAGTTTGCTTTCCACGTCTTTGAGAGTGCCGTACGTTTCGAAGTCGCCGTCCTCGGTATGATACACGATCCGGTGCTTCATGATTTCCACGTACTTTATATGCGATACTATAAGTTTGGCGACACCCCCCCCCGCAATACTTATAGGCAGATACAGTTCCTCTTTCGCGTTCAACCTCGAAACCGCTTTTTTGAGCCTGAACGCAAAATCGTAATACTTGACCGGCTTGACTATAAAATCGAGAGCTTCCACCTCGTAACCCTTGATAGCGAACTGCGCCATGTTCGTAACGAAAATAAGCGTGATAGATTTATCCCGCTTTCTGAGTAACTTCGCCGCAGATACGCCGTCGAGGTCTTCCATTTCTATATCCATGAATACGATGTCGAAATTACCGTCGTAACTTTCGAGGAAAGTGATGGCGTTGCCGAACTTATCGACCGAAAATACGACCCCGCTTTCTTCACCGTAACGTTTTATATACCCCTCGAGAAGGTCGGCGGCTTCGCCGTCGTCCTCCACTATCGCCGCTCTTATCATATTTTCCTCCGAATCCTACCCTGTTTTCGACATTATAACACGGAAAAACGGTTTGTCAACATAAAAAACAAATCGGCAACTCTGTATAAACTTGTAAAATCCGCCGGGGTTTCGCCGCGATCATGCCCTGTGTATCTTGTCCTTAAGCGCCTGCATACGCGTATCGAGCGCGTAGACCTGATCGGCGCATTCCTTAAGCTCGGACACGATCTCCGCCGAATTTTCTATTTCCTTTTTGTATTTCATGCCGTGCTCGAGCGTCGCCCAGAAATCCATCGCTATGGTGCGGAGCTGAACTTCCACGCGCACGTTCGTTTTCTCGTTGGAAAAAAATACCGGCACTTCTACTATCATATGAAAACTGCGATACCCGTTCGGCTTCGGGAATTTTATGTAGTCCTTGATATTGATAACCGAAATATCGTCCTGCCCGCCGAGCATAGCCGCAACGGTATAAATATCGTCTATATACTGACATATGATGCGTATGCCCGCAATGTCGTTCAGATTCGCGACCATGGACTTTACGCTGAACGGACAGCCTATGCGCTTCATCTTGCCGAAAATGCTTTCGGGCGACTTGACGCGGCTGTATATTCCCTGTATGGGATTGCGCTGACTCGACACCGAAAGCTCCTCGTTAAGCACTTCGAACTTCGTGCGCACCTCGCGTATGGCGCAACTGTACATCGTCATATGCCGTCTGAAATCGCGGAAAGTTTCTATGAATTTTTCCGATTCTTCCGCCTCGTCCATTTCGTGCGACAACGCCGACCTTAAATCATTCATCGCCGTAATAAGCCGTTCGTCTTTGTTTTCGTGCTGCATATCCGTCCTCTTTATCCGTTATATTTTCGTTTATATGTTACCGCGCAATGCTTAAACCGGCATTAAAATCCCGTGCGAAATAAAAAACGGGAACGCTCGCAAAAGCGAACGTTCCCGTTAAAGCAGTAAATTTTACTCTTTTATTTTCTCATTGCTTCTTCGACCGCAACGGCGCACGATACCGAAGCGCCGACCATCGGGTTGTTGCCCATGCCGATAAGTCCCATCATCTCGACGTGCGCGGGAACGGAGGACGAACCTGCGAACTGCGCGTCGGAGTGCATTCTGCCCATCGTATCGGTCATGCCGTACGAAGCGGGACCCGCCGCCATATTGTCGGGGTGAAGCGTTCTGCCCGTGCCGCCGCCCGAAGCGACCGAGAAATACTTGACGCCTTTCTCGACGCATTCCTTTTTATACGTGCCTGCGACCGGATGCTGGAAACGGGTCGGATTGGTGGAGTTACCCGTGATCGAAACGCCGACTTTCTCGAGCCACATGATCTTGACGCCCTCGCGCACGTCATCCGCGCCGTAGCAACGCACCTTTGCGCGCTCGCCGCTCGAATATGCGGTTTCGTTCACGACGTCCACTTTGTCGTTGAAATAATCCATTTTGGTCTGAACGTACGTGAAGCCGTTGATTCTCGAAATGATCATAGCGGCGTCTTTGCCGAGACCGTTGAGTATAACGCGGAGCGGAGTCTTACGAACCTTGTTCGCGCTCTTTGCGATACCTATCGCGCCCTCTGCAGCCGCGAACGACTCGTGTCCTGCGAGGAAGCAGAAGCATTCGGTTTCCTCCTCGAGGAGCATGGCGGCGAGATTGCCGTGACCGAGTCCGACGTTACGCTGTTCGGCAACCGAACCGGGAATGCAGAACGCCTGCAAACCCTCGCCTATAGCGCGCGCGGCGTCCGCGGCTTTCGTGCAACCTTTCTTTATAGCGATCGCGCAACCGAGCGTGTACGCCCACTTTGCGTTTTCGAAACAGATATTCTGTATGCCCTGGGTGATCTCATAAGGATTGAAGCCCTTGTCCGTGCAGATTTTGAGCGCGTCGTCGAAATCCTTGATCCCGTACTTCTTCATTACCGCGGAGGTTTTAGCCTCTCTTCTTTCGTAACCTTCAAAAGTAACAGCCATTTTTACAAACCTCCTTATTCTTTGCGGGGATCGATGAACTTGCAGACCCCGTCTTCCTTGGTGAACCGTCCGTAATGTCCGGTAGCGGCTTTGAGAGCCTCGTCCGCGCTCATGCCCGCCTTGATCTTGTCGAGCATAACGCCGAGCTTGATATATTCGTAACCGATGACCTGATTATCCTTATCGAGCGCCATTTTGGTTATGTACCCCTCGGTAAGCTCGAGATAACGTACTCCCTTCGTTTCCGTGCCGTAAATCGTACCCGTCATGGAACGTTCGCCTTTGCCGAGGTCCTCAAGTCCCGCGCCGATCACGAGTCCGTCCTCCGAGAAAGCGGACTGCGTTCTGCCGTAAACGATCTGTAAGAACAGCTCGCGCATCGCGGTGTTGATAGCGTCGCAAACAAGGTCGGTGTTGAGCGCTTCGAGAAGGGTCTTGCCGGGAAGGATCTCGCCAGCCATAGCCGCCGAATGCGTCATGCCCGAGCAACCTATCGTTTCCACGAGAGCCTCGCGGATAACGCCGTTCTTGACGTTCAGGCTGAGTTTGCACGCGCCCTGCTGGGGAGCGCACCAACCGATGCCGTGCGTATAGCCGTTAATGTCCTCGATCTTATAGGCCTGTACCCACTTGCCCTCTTCGGGAATGGGCGCCGGACCGTGCTTCGGTCCTTTGGCGACGCAGACCATTCTTTCTACTTCCTTGGAAAACTGCATTTTAATTCCTCCAAAAATTTTTGCACGTTTGTTTCTTTGTGAAATCTCTAATATTTTATCATAGCCGCGGCGTTTTGGCAAACGATTTTACGCGCTTGCGCCATAAATTTACATTATTATATCCGACGAAAACGGTTATAATAAAAGCGAAAGGAGGTAACGAAGGTTATGGCAAGAACCGCAACGTCCAAGACTTCTTCGGCAAAAAGCACGAAGACCAATGCTACGACAAAGTCCGCGTCGGCAAAAACGACTCAGACCAAGACCAACGTCGGAGCTAAGTCTCAGAGCAAAAAAACCGGTACGAAGTCGAAGAAAACTTCGAACTGCACCAACTGCAACTAAGGAAAGTGCATGAACGAAAAAAGAAATCGGTCGACGGTATATCCGACCGATTTCTTTTTTTATATACGCTTATTTCATCAATATCGCCTTGCATATGCGTTTATTTCGTCACGTCGCCGTTCGTCACAAACGTTATCGTGACTTTTTCGCTTCTTCCCGCCGGCGGATTTTCGGTGCCTTTCACACGCCGCTTCGCGTAAAGCGTTATATCCTTCGTGGGAGTAAACGGAGAAGATATGAGCCCGCCGCCGAATTTCGCATTACCGTACCAACCCTCGAATATATCTACGCGATTTATACAAAATCAGCCGCTCCCCGGCATTGGAAATTTTTCTTTTTCCGGCGCATGATACCTTTTACGTAAAATTCCGAACAATATGAAAAAACAGGACGACCGGAGTCGTCCTGTTTTCGTCTGTCTGTTGAATTGGCTTTGATAGCTTCCGCCGTTTTATTTGCCGGCTTTTGCGTATCTCTTATTGAACTTATCGATTCTGCCGCCCGTTTCCACGCGTTTCTGCTTACCGGTATAGAACGGATGGCACTTCGAGCAAACGTCGACTTTGAGCACGTCGCCCTTCTTGGTCGTACCCGTAATAAATTCGGCGCCGCAAGCGCATACGCACTTTACTTCGTGATAATCGGGATGTATCGCGTCTTTCATAAATAACTCTCCTTCTTAGCCGAGGGCATAAACGTGATTTACGAATATGTATCTTCGGATTGTAGCCTTAATATTATAAGCGTACCGCGACCGCTTGTCAAGCGTTTTCGGCTGTTATTTTTTGTATATCATTCCTTTTATATCCGTTACGCCGTTTTTTATACGCTCGCTCGTCGGCATCAGACGCTCGATCTTATCGCGCGCGTGCATGACCGTAGTGTGATCTCTGCCGCCGCATATGTTCCCCACCGTTTCGAGCGGCATATTCGTCAGATCCGCCATCAGATACATACAGATCTGCCGCGGCTCGACGACTTCTTTCGTCTTTTTCTTGCCGAGTAGCTCGTCTTTCGTCACGCCGAAATATTTGCACACGCATTCGATGATCGTCTCGGGACGCACCTTCTCGTCGGTGACGTTGCGGTAATCCTTGAGCGTTTCGCGTACGAGTTCGACGGACGGCGGACGGTTGGTCAGCCCGGACAGGAAAACCACTTTGTTGAGCAGGCTTTCCATTTCGCGGATATTGTTTTCTATCTTCTCCGCCATGAACGTAAGCACGTCGAGCGGAATATTGCACTGAAGTTTATGCGCCTTCTTCGTAAGAATGGCGATACGCGTTTCGATGTCGGGCGGCTGTATGTCGGTAATGAGCCCCCACTCGAACCGCGACCGCAGACGTTCCTCGAGGTCGGGGATCTCGGCGGGCGGACGGTCGGACGTGAACACGAGCTGTTTGCCCGAATCGTGCAGGTCGTTGAAGGTATGGAAAAGCTCCTCCTGCGTACGCTCTTTGCCCGAAATGAACTGAATATCGTCGATCATTAGCACGTCGGCGGAACGGTATTTATCGCGGAACGAAGTCTGCGAATCCTTGCTGTTTCCGATCGACGTAATGAAATCGTTGAGGAATTTTTCCGAAGAAACGTAAATGATCTTTTTTTCGGGGTGCGAAAGCAACAGCGAATTGCCTATCGCGTGCATAATATGCGTCTTGCCGAGCCCGGTACCGCCGTAAATGAAAAGCGGATTGAATTTCGTCCCGGGCGCTTCGCTGACGGCGTGCGCGGCGGCTACGGTAAACTCGTTACACTTACCGACGACGAATTCCTCGAAATTATATTTCGGATTTATGGGAGTGCCTACCGCATAGTTCGGAGCGGGCTTTGCAGTTTCCTCCGTCGCGGTGTCCGTATACAGCTCGCGTTCGCTCTGCTCGATAACGACTATATCGCTCAAAAAAGGCGCGACCTTCTGCGCCACGAGCTTGAAAAGGATTTTATGACTGGAATTTACCTTCGTCTTATGTTCTTCGTTGGTCGCCATAAGTACGAGCCTGTTTTTTTCGTCAACGAGAAGCGGTTCGAGCGTCTTGATCCACACGTCGAAACTGACCGCGCTGCACTCGGTTTCGAGATCGATAAGCATATCCCGCCAGATTTCGTTAGCACTATTCATAATATTTATCCTTGATTTGTATTGAATTCTTTGAAAAAGAAAAGGGTAAGCATACGCACCGATTCGTTAAACTCGCTCTCCGTCCATTCCTCGCGGAGCAATTCGACAATGCCGTTCATGTACCCCGAAGCCGCCACTTTCGCCAACATTTTTTCGTGCACGCCGAGTTCCCGTTCGCCGAAATTCCGCCGCACGATTATGCCGCAAACCAACTGCTCGACAACCTCGCCGAAGTCCGAGTACTTCGTCCCGTCCGAGCAATGCAACAATATATTAAGCTCGTCCTTGTGCCGACGGAATACGCGGCACATCTCTTTCGCCATAAACGACGAAAACTGTTCGAGCGGCATATCGAGCACCGTTATAGTACCCGCAAGATCGGAAACGAATTTCGGTATAAACCTCGACACGCTGCCGACTACGGCGTCGAAAAGATCGTCTTTGCCCTTGTAATAACGATAGAAGTTACCGACCGATACGCCGGCATAAGAAACGATGCGCTGTATACTCGCGCCGGCATAACCGCGTTCGAGAAATTCCCGCCGCGCCGCCGCCTTGATTTTCTCGTCGATTTCGGTTTTACGTATCTGCATTCGGTTCCCCTTTTACAGTATAACAGAATAAAAGAAAAGTCGCAAGCGATTTCGACCGCCGCGAACGATAGTAACGGTTTTATATTTTTTCCTTTTTCCGGCGCGCAGAAAGGATATTTTGACAAAGAGCCGTTTTTACCGCCCGGATGTTTTTCCGGACGACGCGCGTCCGATCTCTGTACGTTGAATTTTATTTCAAAGACGCAAAGAGCGGGAAAGTCCGCGCGAAACGAGCTCTCCCGACATTGCTGTGTTTTCGGATAAATTTCGAAAGCGTCGCGTATAGCCGACAGTCCGCGGATTTTTTACGGTTTCCGTCCCTTATTCTCCTTTCTTCAGTTCCGCATAAATAGCGCTCTTCGATACTCCGCGATCGCGCGCAACCGCTTTCATCGCGTCCTTGTCGTTCATTCCGTCGCGAAGATATTTCTCGTAATGATCGCGCAAGGTAAGTTTCCCGAGTTCTTCCGCCGGCTCGGGCGCGCCCTCGACGACAAGCGCCATTTCGCCTTTGAGCGTCGTGTCCTCGGGCAGAACGGGCAGAACGAAATCGATAACGTCCTCGTGCAGTTTGGAGATCTCGCGCACAAGGCAGGCTTTCCGCGCGCCCAGCTTCGCGGCAATGCTCGCAATGTCACGTTTTACGTCGTGCGGCGGGATATAAAAAATAAGCGTACTGCGAAACGAAACGAATCTGTCGAGCAGCCGGGCTCGGTCGATCTCTTTATCCGGCAAAAAACCCACGAAACAGAACGACGACGGATCGAATCCGGACAGAACGAGCGCGCTGACCGCCGCGCACCCGCTGCCGACGACCGTATATTCCAGTCCGCGCTCTTTAAGTTTGCGCACGAGCACGTTGCCGGGATCGGAGACGACAGGCGTCCCCGCGTCGGACACAAGCGCTATATTTTTACCTGATTCGAGCATATCCGCGATTTCGTCCGCCCGACGGCTTTCACTGAACTTCTCATACGAACGCGTGCGCGTCGTTATTCCGTAATGCGAAAACAACACCGCCGAATGCCGCGTATCTTCGCATAAAACAAGGTCGACGCTTTTAAGCGTTTCCACCGCGCGGTACGACATATCCGCAAGATTGCCGATCGGCGTAACTACTATATAAAGCATTTTCCGCTCCTTTCCGTTTTTATTCCGTCCGCTCCCGCATAGCCTGCCGCCGCACGATTCTTTTAACGGTTTTCCGACAGTCATAGCACAAGAAACGCTCCCCCCCATGCAAACTACCGACGGCAGTACCGTGCCGCAAACGCTTCCGAAACGTACGAAATAATTATAACATACTTTTTCGGAATTTCATAGCAAAACGATTCGCTTTATAAAACTTATAGCTCCATTTCGCTCCCGCAGTCCTTAATCTGCGGTGACTTTTTCGATCATTCCGGGATATTCGTCCGTTATGTGCTTTTTCCCCGCAACGTATACCGCTTGCTCGCATGAGAATTTACAGCCCTCAAACGCATATCTGAGCGCAGGATTGTCTATGCCGAATACCGCAAACCCTTCCCCTCTGTATGTGGACTTTACGTCACCGCTCGCGTAACACCCTTTGACGGTGTGCGGCGAGTACGCGTCGCTTACGTATCCTATGAATCCGCCCGCATACGTAGCTTGCTCCCGCTCCCCCGCTTCGACCTTTGCGTTCGTCTCGCTCGTCTTTATGTCACCTCGCTCCGTCGCTCCTATGAATCCTCCGGCTGCCGCTATTCCGTTCTTCCCCGTCACGCTTACCTTCACGCTTCCGTGCACCTTACATCCCTCCACCGTTACGTACGTCTTTCCCGACAACGCTCCGTGTCTCGTTACTCCTATCAGTCCTCCCGCATACACGCTCGTACCGCTTACCGCTATATCTCCGCTTACTTCGCAGTTCGTTATTCGCGCCTTGTTTTTCGCTTCTCCCGCAAGCATCCCCGCGTTCACTGTCCCGTCTGACGTTATCTCTATCTTCACTCCCTCTATGCTCAGATTCCGTATCGTTCCGCCCGTTATTACTCCGAACAACCCTATATTCTTCGTTTCGTCGCCCGATACACCTATCGCTATTTCTACGTTCTTTATCCTGTGTCCGTCTCCGTCGAACGTACCTTGAAATCCTGCGTCCGCTCTGTCTCCTATAGGCGTGAACGCTTTATTCCCGAGGTCTATGTCTTTCGCCAGTCTGTAGTACGCTCCTATATACCTTTCGTTATTCCCGTTTATCTTCTCCGCTATATATTTCAGTTCACCTCCGCAGGTTATGACGTACGGATCTTCTTCCGTTCCGTTCCCTTCCGGCTTACTCTGCTCCGTTCCGTCCCACGGTCTGTTTTCGTCCTCTTTCCCGCATATGACGCAAATATAATCCACGTATTCATGCGACGCGGTTTCGTGCGATTCTCCGCATACCGTGCATATATGTTCTTCCGAATATATATGATCCTTATGTCTCCATGACGCGTATACCGTTATATCCCCGCCCGTAGCAGCTATAAACGGTTGCGTAAGCTCATTATTCGTATACCAACCTTCGAACGCGTATCCTTCCCGGGTCGGCTCGGATAACGTTACTTCCGATTCGACCGTATACGTTACGGGATTATCCCGAGAGTTTATTCCGTCATTGAGTTCGTAAGTTATATTATACGTAATCGCGGTATACGTCGCGGTGAACACCGTATTGTCTTCGGTAAGCGTATAAGGGAAAATAACCGCTTGTCCGTTTACCGTCCAGCCCGTGAAATCGTAATACTCTCTGTCGTACAGGAAATCCGCAGGCGCTCCGTTGATCTCTCCGTCGGCTTCCCGCGTATA
>CANDJX010000059.1 GCA_947385185.1 uncultured Clostridia bacterium | reverse complement strand
TGCACGGTTCTTCCCACATATGCAACATGGTTTTCGCAACGACGGCTTTTGTCCCGCCGCCGCAATACCCCGTTTTTTCCGCGCGGTTCACGCCGCAGCGGCGCGGACAAAGTTCGCAATGTTCGTAACTGAGATCCATAAATATATAATACCACTTTTTCCGCCGCTATGCAACCGCCCGCAGGTAAATTACCTGCGGTCGGTTAGTTTTTTACGTTTTTCAAATTCACTTGCGATGTATATTATAAACATACTTCTTCTAATGTAAGTCAAAATTTTTGTCCATTATTGAAACTGACTATTAAAGAATTTTTATCGCCTTCAAATGTAGCCAAATAATATTCTTTCATCAAGACTTTTAAGTCTAATAATAAACTGAATACATCAATCTTAAAATCAACGCATTTATCGCATTTATGCGGCTGTTGAAAAACGCCTTGCCGAACAACGATGTTTTTTCTTTATTTTGCATCGATTTTCACTCCTTTTGAATCGCTGTAATACTGATTTATAATAAAACACCGTTTACGTTTTGTCAATACGTTTGTTAAAATTGCGCACAAATTTTCTATTTTTGAGCAAAAAATGTCCATTTTTTCAAGCGTTGCGCCGCTTTCTGTACGCGAACTATAAGATTTTGTAATTTTATTTTTTATATGGCGCAAACTTCTCGTTGTTCACAGGATTATTATGCTTCTTATCTCTTGTTACGTATCGTATCTGTTTCTAAACTTCTGCTCGTTGTCCGGTTCATAAAAACTTATGCGGTATGTCGCAAACGACAAAAGCGTCGATGCGTTGAGCATCGACGCTTTTGCATTAAAACACGCAAATTTATTCTTTATCCAGTCCGTTCAGCAAATGCGTATTGAACTCGCTCCGCGGCAACTCCGCCTTACCTTCATACGCGTCCATAAACATTTTCAGCATATCCCGGCACTTTTCCACCGCTTTATCGTAAAGCTCGTCCGCGCCGTCCGTGGACGTACGACTTTCGTCCTCGCGGTAATGCCATTCGTTGTGTTCCTCATTCAGAAACGAACGGTCTATTTCGTCTGCCTTTCTGCGGAACAGTGCTGCGAGATGTCTGAACCTGAGCGAGCGCCGTCCCAAAAACCCATAAAATCTGCCTTTCAGGAAATGCCTGTCCGTAGTGCCGCGCACGTAACGGAAATAATTTTTAACGGCATGACGCACCGCCGTCCTCGTCGCCGAAACGCCCTTCGCCTCGAACACGCGGACAAACAGCTCGGTGATAATATTCATATTTATGTCGTGTACGCCGTAAGGCAATCCGTACTTTTCTACGGAGATCCCGAGTTTATCGAGAAAGTACGAATCGAAATCGGTTTCCATGCGCGTATGGCAAATGGAACGCAGAAGTTTTGTAACGCCGCGCTTATGCGCAACGAAATATACGTAAGGGTGAAAAACCGAATCGGACGCGCAGTGCGTAACGTAACCGAGGACGTAGGACAACGCTTCCGGGTGCTCGCGGCAAAAACCGAGCATGGTCGTGAACGTCCCGTAAATGTCGTCGGTATGAAGCATATTGCCGAGATTGTGTTTCGCGAATTTTATGAACCGAAAAAAGAACAGCGAATCCGCACCCTGCGCGCCGAAATAATAATCGGCTAAGCGAACGCCGTCCGGAATGACGTCCTTTGCGTCTTCGGCTATGAGTTGATGAGTATAAGCGGTAGGCATACTTTTCGATTTTTCCCCTTTTTCGCGATTTTATTACGCCGCTTAAACGCCGTAAACGAATTATGACGGCGCGGCTGTCCGCGTCGTCATAATTTATCACGTTATTTTTCGTCGTCCGAAATATCTACTTCGCCGTTACGTTTCTGTTCGCGATATTCGTCGAGCAGCTGCTGTTCTTCGATACGGCGTTTTTCCTGCGCCGCCGCCTCGACCTCGATCGCCTGCGTGGAGATGTTTATCTTATCCGTGATCGCAAACAGTACGCTTACCACTCCGTACGCCGCCATGACGGTAGTCGAAATAAACAACCAGTCGGTAATCGTTATCGCGGCGAAATCCATACCGAACATCGACCTGCCGAGCGCGATCGTACCGAAAAGACAAAGCCCGAACGTGAGCGCAACGAGCACTACGCGGTAAGCGTTATACGGCTGCGCAAGACGAATGAGCATGAAGTATCCTGCGTAGGTAAGCGTAAGCGTCGCCATCGTAAGGAATTCGGCATTATACTCCCCGCCGAACTCTCCCGTGCCGAAATTCAGCCAGTACACGTAAACCGCCATAACGGCGACGGACAGCGTCAATCCGCCCGGGAATGCGTTTTTCAGCATATTCGTCAGGAACCGACCCTGAACGCGCTCCTTGTTCGTCTGCAATGCGAGGAAGAACGACGGTATCGCGGTAATGAATATCTCATACATGAGCGTCATGTTCGTGGTAAAGAAATACGACGTTCCTATTGCGAGCGACACTATAGACAGCAAGACCGTCATCATGGTTTTCATCAGATACAGCGACGAAGATTTGGCGATATTGTTTATGACACGCCGCCCCTCTACTACGACGTCGGGCATAGACGTGAAATTATTGTCCATAAGGACGAGATGCGCCACGTTGCGCGCCGCTTCCGAGCCGGACGCGATGGACACCGCGCAGTCCGCCTGGCGCATGGCGAGTATGTCGTTCACGCCGTCGCCCGTCATGGCTACGGTATGACCCTTGGCTTTCATGCTCTTTACGAGTATGCTCTTCTGTTCGGGCGTAACTCTGCCGAAAACGGTATAGCGGTTCGCGGCTTCGACGACTTCATGCGTAGACAAGCCCTCGAGCGAGATGTATTTTTCCGCGCCCTCGACGCCCACGCGCCTTGCGACTTCGGATACCGTTATGGGGTTGTCGCCCGAAATCACTTTGACCGCAACGTCGTTTTCCTTAAACCAACGTATCGTTTCGACCGCGTCGTCGCGGATATGGTCTTCTATGACGATCAGACAGAGCGGACGGCGAAGCGCGGGGAGTTTTTCGCCGCGTATATCCGACGGCGAATGCGCCAGACACATAACGCGATAGCCCTGCGCGGCGTTATCGTCGATCAGTTTTCTTATACGCATACCCATGTCGGTAAGCACGAATTCGGGCGCGCCGAGCATAAACGTGCCCATATCCTCGAAAGTCACCGCAGACATCTTACGCGTGGACGAGAACGGCAACACGGTAAGCGCGCGGAACTTGAGATTATATCCGAATTTTGCGGCGAGCGCGATCGCGGTCTGATTATTATCCTCGGTCGCAGACAGTATCGCGCCGATTATGTCCCCGACCGTGAACCCGTTCGTTTCCGCGCCCTTGATCGGAATGACCTCCTTGACCGTCATCGACCCGTCCGTAATCGTCCCCGTTTTGTCCAGGCACAGCGTGTCGACGCGCGCAAGCATTTCGATACAGTATAGGTTCTGCACCGACGTATGCCGTTTCGCAAGCCTTATGACCGACGTTGCGAGCGCGACGCTCGTAAGCAGGAACATCCCCGACGGAATCATTCCGACGAGTGCGCCTGATACGGTAGTGATTATTTTATAAAACAAATGCCCGTCGCCGTCGCCTCTCGCCCACGGATCGATAAGCATGGTTTCGTCCACGACGAGCGTGCTGTAAGTGCGGTATATCATAAGGATCGCGATCGGTATCATAATGACGGATACGACCTTTATGACGAGGTTTATGGCGTTGTTGAGCTCGCTTTTCGGTTTCTTGTATTTTTTGGCGTAGGACGAAAGCGTCTCGACGTAATTGTCGTCGCCGATCTTGTCCACGCGCGCATAGCAGTTGCCCGACGTCATGAACGAACCGGAAAATATAACGTCGCCGACTCCTTTGCGAATAGGTACGCTTTCGCCGGTAAGCATGGACTCGTTCACTTCGCATTCGCCCTTGACGATCACGGAATCCGCGCCGATCTGCTTGCCCGACTCGAGATAAATAATATCGTCGAGAACGACGTCGCGCACGGGGATCGCTTTGGTAAATCCGTCGCGCACGACGATCGCCGTCGGAGCGGTCACGAGTTTCAGTTTGTCTATCGTCATTTTGGATTTTATTTCGAGCACGATACCTATGACGGTATTGACCGACACTATGACAACGAACAGGAACTTACTCCAGTCTTTGGCGAAATCCACGACCAAAAGCATCGCGACGAAAATCACGACGATAAGAAGGTTCAGATATGTGAACAGATTGGACGCGATTATACGGAAATACGACCGCCCTACCGATTTGCTCGATACGTTGACGAGTCCGTCGCTTATGCGTTTTTCGACCTGCTCGGAGGCAAGCCCCGTGTCGGCGTCGGGGCTGTACCGCTCGGCGCGCGCGGGGTCTACCCCGTTGCGCTTTTTCGGTTTGCGCTTATGACCCTTTGAAGCCGAATAATCGAGAAGATCGATCGTGGACAGAGTTTTACTGCCCCGTGTGTTCGTTGAGTTCATGATCGTATTATATCACGCCGATTATCGTTTGTCAATAAAGCGGTGTCCGTTTTATCCGCGCAACGCCGATTTCAGGGTCTTTACCAGCGCCGCAACGCGTTCAACGCTGTCTTTGCCGTACTTTGCTATAAGTCCGACTATCGCGTCGCCGACGGCAATCCCGTCGCCGAGCTCGGATATGCGTTTGGTCTGCGCGGGATCGGATATGCCCGTTTCGATAAGGCACGGCACGTCGGAAACGGCTTTGATACGCTTTATCGTTTCCGCTACGTCCGCAATTTCGAACGGCGACGCGCACTGCACGAAGCCTTTCGCTCGGGACGCTATGCTTTTCAGACGCTCCGCAGTCGAATGCGCCGCAAGCGAAACGAAGCTCACTCCCTCGCGCTCGCACGGCAGAGCGAACTCGTCTTTTTCTTCGATCGGCACGTCGTACACGATAAGCGCGTCCGCGCCGACGCTTGCCATTCTGCCGACGAACGTTCCGACCCCGCGCGAAAACACTACGTTCGCATACGTCACGAAAACGATCGGCACGTCGGTTTTTTTACGGATCCGCGAAGCCGTGCGGAATACGTCGTCTACGGTCGTTCCCGATTTCATGGCGCGGAGGTTAGCCGACATGATTATCGGGCTTTCGGCGATCGGGTCCGAAAACGGCACGCCGAGCTCGATCAGATCGGCGCCGGCTTCCGCCGCCCCGAGCGCGAGCCGTTCCGTAGTTTCGACGTCGGGATCGCCGCAGGTCAGAAAGGTCGCGAGAACCTTCCCGCCCGAGAACGCTTTTTTCAGTCTGTCAGTCATACAATTCCTCCCCGCGGTACCGCGCTATAGCGGCGCAGTCTTTGTCGCCGCGCCCGGATATATTCACTACTATTATTTTATCTTTGCTCATTGTCGGCGCGATCTTCATCGCGTAAGCCAGCGCGTGCGCGCTCTCGATCGCGGGAATGATCCCTTCCGTTCCGGACAGATACTCGAACGCGCCTACCGCTTCTTCGTCGGTCACGGGTACGTATTCCGCCCTGCCCGTGTCGTACAACCATGCGTGCTCGGGTCCGATCCCCGGATAATCGAGCCCCGCCGAAATCGAATATACCGGTGCGATCTGACCGCAGTCGTCCTGACAGAAATAACTTTTCATGCCGTGAAATATCCCGGGTCTGCCCGTCGTGATCGTCGCCGCGGTTTCGAACGTGTCCGCGCCGCGTCCCGCCGCCTCGCAGCCTATAAGCCGCACGCTTTTATCGCCGATAAAATGATAGAACGCACCCATGGCGTTCGATCCGCCGCCGACGCAGGCTATTACCGCGTCGGGGAGTCTGCCTTCTTTTCGGTAAAGTTGCGCTTTTATCTCGCGCGAGATAACGGACTGAAAGTCGCGCACGACGGTCGGGAACGGATGCGGTCCCATGACCGAACCGAGGACGTAATGCGTATCGGATATGCGCCTTACCCATTCGCGCATAGCGGCGCTGACGGCGTCTTTAAGCGTCGCCGTGCCGCTGTCTACCGCGTGCACTTTCGCGCCGAGCAGACGCATTTTATAGACGTTGAGCGCCTGCCGTTCGGTATCCGTGCGCCCCATAAAGACCTCGCATTCCATGCCGAACAACGCCGCGGCGGTAGCGGTGGCGACGCCGTGCTGTCCGGCGCCCGTTTCGGCTATTACGCGCGTTTTGCCCATCTTCTTCGCGAGCAGAACCTGACCGAGAACGTTGTTTATTTTATGCGACCCGGTAAAGTTCATATCCTCGCGCTTTAAGTACACTTTCGCGCCGCCGAGATCGTCCGTCACCTTTGCCGCGTAATAAAGCGGACTGGGACGGTTGGCGTAACCGTTAAGCAGCTCGGTCAGCTCGGAAACGAATCCGGGATCGTCCTTATATTTTTCGTAAGCCGCTTCCAGTTCGGTCACGGCGTTCATAAGCGTTTCGGGGACGTACTGTCCGCCGTGCGCTCCGAATCTGCCTTTGCTCATATTGCCTCCCGCGGGGGATCGCCCCGCCTGCGATAATTTGTTCATTCTTTCGATCGGGAACCGTCCCGCGCGATATTTATTTCGAAATCGTTTTCGATATTTTCCTCTTTTTTTGCGGGCTCATTTCCGATATTTTTTTCAACCGGGGATCGCGCCGTTCTTTTTTTCGAGGAATAAAAAAACGTCCCCGACAAAACTGTCAAGGACGAGAAATTACCCGTGGTGCCACCTTGTTTATGCGGACGAACCGCACGCTCCGAGAGAATACCGTAATATTCCCGATCGTTGACGCCGATCATACGTCGCAGAATACTCGGTTTCCCTTTGACTGCGCCCTCCGCGGCCCATTGTAATAAGCGGCTACCGTCCGGCTTTCACCTTCCCGGACTCTCTGTCTGACGCCTTTCTTATTTTTACTCCCGCGTCAACGGTTTATATTCATTTCCAATAAAATACCACGCCCGCGCGCAAAAGTCAAACGTTTGCCGTTGATTTCGTCAAAAAATCCGTTGCCTGCCCGATAAGGTCGGCGCACTCCCGCCATTCGGGATTTTTGATCGGATAAATATGATAATATTCGTGACCGTCTTCGTTCTTCGCGCGTTTGCGGAAATCGAGCGTGAAATCGCGTCCGAGCGCGGACAGCAGCGTCACGAACGCGTCCGTCTGATCCTTGAGCATATCCTCGTCCGAAGAAGTCAGAAATATCGGCGGAGTCGCGTATTCCCCGAGCAGTTCGCAAGCATCGGTGTACTTGTACCACGCTTTCTTTTTATACCCCTTCGGAAGCGCGTATTTGCAGAGATGCCTGATATAATTCTTCGCTCTGAGATTATACAGCCCGCTTACGAAAAAGAACCCGAGCGGCGCAAAACCCGCTTCCACGCCGAAAGCGTCGGCAAGTTTTACGGACGAGGAGATCGCAGACGCGTACAGCCCGAGAAGCGCGCCCGCGCTGTCGCCGCAGACGTAATAGTCGCTTCCGCCGCCGTAGCCGCCGATATTCTCCGCCGTCCACCGCATAGCTTTCGTTACGTCGGATAACTGCCCGATAAAATCGGTTTTCGGCACAAGACGGTAATTTACGCTTACGACCGCAAAGCCCTGCTTTGCAAGCGCGTAGCAAAACCGCTTGTTCAGCTCCTTATATCCGTAGACCAGCCCGCCGCCGTGAATATCGAAAAGCACGGGTGCGCCGCGCAAAGCGTTCTCGGCGACGTATACGTCGAGCAAGCCGTCCGCGCCGACGCCGTCGTTGTATGTAATATCCTTATATTCCTTTACGCCGTCCGGTAAAGTCTTGCCTTTTTCGCACTTGGCGTCGAAACTCGTCATCGTCCGCCGAAGTATGCGCGTAAATACGTACATAACGCTTCTGAGCATAACCCGTCGCCCTCCCGTTTGTCTAAAAGTCATTCTATGAGAAAATTATACTCCTGTTGCATAAAAAAGTCGAGCGATTGATATATTTTCCCCGAATGAACGAAAAAATCTTGCAAACGATAAGATATTCTGATATAATTTCGGAAAAAGCAAGGAGGAAAAATCATGAAAATTTATGCTTTTATGGCGGACGGGACCGAAGAAACCGAATGCCTCGCGGTCGCGGACGTGCTTGTGCGCGGCGGCGCGGACGTAAAACTCGTATCCGTATCGGGCAGACACGAAATAAAAAGTTCGCACGGAATAACAATCGTTTGCGACGACGTTATAGACAACGTCGATCTGAAGGACGCGGACGCGCTGTTCCTGCCCGGAGGAATGCCGGGAACGACGCGGCTCGGACAGTGCAAAAAACTTAACGACGCGCTTTTAGACGCAAACGCGGCGAATAAGCGCATAGCCGCGATCTGCGCCGCTCCTTCAGTGCTCGGCAAGCTCGGACTGCTCAAAGGAAAAACGGCGACGTGCTTCCCCGGGTTCGAGGACAAACTCGAGGGCGCGAAATACACCCGCACCGGCGTAGTCACCGACGGTAACGTCACGACTGCCCGCGGACTGGGGTTCGCGATAGACCTCGGACTCGAACTGCTCGCGCTCATGACGGACAAAGAAAATTCGGACAGAGTAAAAGCCGCCGTACAGTATAATTATAACGATTGAATCGCCACCGTCACTTCGACCGAACCCCTTCCTGTCACTTCGGCCGAACCCCCTCTTGTCATTTCGACCGGAGCGTAAGCGAAGCGGAGAAATCTTATATTTTATATAGATTCCTCGACTACGCTCGGAATGACATAAAGTTATATTATAAAAAATCGAGCGCAAGTTTTTAATTCAAACTTGCGCTCAACCTTTTACATTAAAATTTCTTTCTTACTTCTTCTCCTGTTCGTCGAAGAAATTATAGAAATTATTCGGGTCATAGCCGTCCGTCTTGCTCCGTCCTCGACGGTTGAACAGCCCTTCCGCTTCCGGCATATTTTCCACCGTTCCGCTCACCGCTTTGTCCTCCGCCTTGCTCCCCGTCGCATCCACCGTAGTGGTCGTCGTGGTCGTAGTTATCGCTCCGGGTACGACATTATTCACTACGTTGCCTTCGGGCAAAGCAGGTCTTTCTTCCGTCGTACCGCCGACCGCCGTGACACCCGCGGCTTTCGAAAGTGCGGACAACAAAAGTTCGCCGAGCGCCTCGGTACTTATGTTGCCCTTGCCGACGCTGTCAATGGGCGGCAGATACCGTTCGCCGCGCAGTCGTGCGAATTCGGTTTCGACTCTGTTCTCGATCGCGCGTTGCGCCGCTTCGGCTTTGTTTACTGCGAGCGTCTGCTGTATAGCCGCCATCTGCATTGCCAGAGCCTGTTGAGCCGCTTTCGCCTCGGCAGCCGCCTGAGCTTCCGCACGCGCATTCGCAATTTCCTGCGCGGTAAGAAGTTTATCGAAACGCGCTTCGAGTTTTGCGAACATATCTTCGCTCATCGTTATGCCCTGTCCTGCGACCGGCTGTTGCATTTGCGGCATAGGCTGTTGCATTTGAGGCTGAGGTTGAGGTTGAGGCGGCTGTTGAGGCTGTGCCTGCATTACCTGCGGCATCATCATCGACTGCTGCATCCCCATACGCTCGAGCCTTCGCTCCTCGCGCTCCTCTTTCTCCTCTCTGCGCCTGCGCTCCT
>CANDJX010000058.1 GCA_947385185.1 uncultured Clostridia bacterium | reverse complement strand
CTACACTGACAAGCACACTCTTTCCCTACACGACGCTCTTCCGATCTCTCGAGCGAAGAAAAGTTATCGAGACTGAGGTGCAGGTCGCTTACTTTGACGTAATCGCCGAGGGCGTCGTTTAAGTTGGCGAGCGCGGCTTCGTTACCTTCGGCTACGGCGTTGATCGCCATAGCGTATCCGCCTTCGTCCAGAACGCCGCGAAGGAATCCGTAGCCCTTGACGAATTTGTCTATTTCTTTTTTCGTCGAGCGGTATACGCGTTCGACCTCCTTTTCCTTCGCGGTCATATTGATTTTCGCAAAAGGGTAGAGCGGGAACGCGATCCTGCTTACGCGCAGAAATCCGTTACTGCTTTTATATTTGCCCGCGGCAAGCATTTTGACGAGCATTTTCTCGTAAGCGGGGTCGTTTATGTCCGCATAGTGCGCAAGTATCTGTCTTGCGAACGGATAAGACCCTTCGTCGAAAACGGCGGTACGACCTTTTAAGAGGTCTTTCAGTCTGCCGCGCGCTATCGAAAGCGTATCGAGCGGTATATCGCGGCGCAGATGTTGAATGAACGGGTTGCGTTTGCGCGTTTCGACGTAGTTATAATATATGTCCGCTTTGCCGCCGAGCAGGTTTTCCACGGCGAGCGAAAGCTCGGGATAATTCGCCGACATAATCTCGTCGCGCGTCAGCATTTCGCGGTACAGCGTGTTTTCGAACCCGGTGCGCCCGGGTATGTACGAGCCGTAGTACATTTCGAGCAAGCTCAGTCCGAACGCTCCGGTCGTACCGAACGCCGACGAAATATGTTCGAGCTTGTCCGCTTCGGCGGCGATCAGTCCGGTGACTTCGGCGTGTCTGCCGACGAGCATATCCGATTCCGTTTCCTCGAGCACGCGCTTATGCCGATCGAGGCAGCGTTCGTAAAACGCGCGCTGTTGTTTTATCGGGTCGACTACGAACATGGCTTTCTTGTTCAGATCGCCGAGCCTGTTGTACACTACGTCGAGCGCGGCTTTTTTCTGAGATACCACGAGGACTTTCTTGCCTTTGCATACGGCGTCGGAAATGAGATTGACTATCGTCTGCGATTTACCTGTTCCCGGCGGACCGTAAATTACCATATTGCCTTCCGCCGCGACCTTTTCCACTACTTTGCGTTGCGCGTAATCGAGGTCGGCAACGACGTAATGTTCTTTATCCGGCGTTCCCGGTTTTTTCTTTTCCGGTCTGCCCGGACGGAGCAATTCCTCTGCGGCTTCGTTGGTCAGTTTCTTTTTTTCGAGCTCCGAATAATCGTTGTATATCGAATTGGCAAGCGAGTACCGCGCGAGCATACACACCCGCATTACGGTCGGAGCGTCGTGCGGCTTTGGCTCGGGAAATTTTTTGAAGTTATAAATATATTTGTGTTCGGGCGGCTGAATGCGCACTCCGAACTTGCGCAGATACGCGAGCACCGCTTCGATTCCGTTCAGTCCCGCGCCCGAAAGGCTGTCGAACTCCGTCGTCATTTCCTCGATGTCGAGCCGTTTCGCCTGCGCGTATGCGTAAATAAGCGCTTTGTTGAGCCGCACGCTTTCGTTCTTTTTCAGTCTGATTTCGGCTACGCTGTCGGTTATTTCGATTTCGACGGGGAAAAACAAAAGCGGCGCTTTGAACGTGACGTCGCGCACCGTTCCGTACACGAACGGGTAGCATACGAACAGTTCGTATCTGCCCGTTTCTTTTTCTATATCTTCCGCTTCGCGTCGGATCAGACGCAGATCCCCGATTTCTTTTTCGAGAGCCTCGGTTTTCGCCTGTCTGACAATGCGTGCGTTTTTCTGCTCGGCTTTTCTGATTTCGTCCTTGCCGCTTATGCCGGATGCGTCAAGCTCTGTTTTGAGCTTTGCCGCGAGTTCGTCCGTTCCGAACAGTTTGTCGAGCGACGGTATATCCGGCGCGAGAAGCCTGAACGGTTCGCGGGAACCGGAAAAAAGAAACTTCGCGAATTCTTCGCGACGCGGGTTGTCGCGTTCGAGAATCCTGCCGACGTCGTACCCGGTTTTCTTTCCGAACGAGCGCGAATAAATACTGCGGTTTTTTCCGCTTATTTCGATGAGCCGTTCTTTGTAATATGTATAAATGCTTTTCATTGGGTTTCTCCGCTCTTTATTCAGTATACTACAATCGCGGCGGTTTGGCAAGTCGATTGCGCCGTAAGTAAGTAGCGCGGAAATTAAAATTTCATTAGGTTTTTTGCTTGACAGCGGCTACGGAAAAAGGTTAGACTAAACCATAGATAATATAATTATCAGAGGTTGCACCTGTATGGGAATGAGAATAAACGGTTCGTTGCCCGAACCGAATAAACTGAAAGAAGAATATCCCGTGCCGCCCGCCGCAGTGAAACTCAAAGCGGAGCGCGACGCGCTTTTGCGCGACGTATTTACGGGCAAGTCGGATAAATTTATCGTCATAATCGGACCGTGCTCGGCGGATAACGAGGACTCCGTTTGCGAATACGCCTGCCGTCTTGCGGGTCTTGCCGACAAAGTCAGGGACAAACTTATCGTGATCCCTCGCATATATACGAATAAGCCGCGCACGACGGGCGAGGGGTATAAGGGTATGCTTCACCAGCCCGATCCGGACAAAGCTCCAAATCTCCGCGAGGGCATTGCGGCGATACGCCGTCTGCATTTGCGCGTTATAGCCGAAAGCGGGCTTACGGGCGCGGACGAAATGCTTTATCCCGAAAACCGGTCTTATCTCGACGATCTTTTGTCTTACGAAGCGGTCGGCGCGCGCAGTGTGGAAAACCAGCAACACCGTCTGACGGCAAGCGGAATGGATATTCCCGTCGGAATGAAAAATCCTACGAGCGGCGACTTTACCGTTATGCTCAATTCGGTATACGCCGCGCAGAAATCGCACAACTTTATTTACCGCACCGCCGACGTTACTACGGACGGCAACGAGCTCGCGCACGTCATTCTCCGCGGCGGCGTCGATAAGTACGGCACGTGCATTCCGAACTATCATTACGAGGATCTTGTCAGGCTTCTCGATATGTATGGAAAAATGGACCTGAAAAATCCCGCCGCAATCATCGATTGCAATCATTCCAATTCGGATAAACAATATAAAGAACAGCTCCGTATCGCAAGCGAAGTCATGCATTCGCGTTCGTATAACGCGGGACTGAAAAAGCTCGTCAAAGGGCTTATGATAGAAAGCTATCTCGTCGAGGGCAGGCAGGGGATAAGTTCCGGTCACGTTTACGGAAAATCCATCACCGACCCTTGCATAGGCTGGGACGATACCGAACGTCTGCTTTGCGACATAGCGGACAAGTGCCCGTAAAGTCGCGTAACGGGTTTAGCGTAGCGCCTCCGATCTCGTCGAATCCGTCGTCCCGACGTAAATCGGAGGGACTTTTACAAAAGGGGGAATACCGTAATGAAAAACGACCAGTCGATCGAAGATTATCTCGAAGCGATTCACATACTTGCCGTGGATGGCAGCGACGTGCACCGCGCGGAAGTCGCAAGACGTCTCGGAGTTTCTCAGCCCGCCGTAACGAAAGCGGTCAAACGTATGTGCGAACTCGGTTACGTCCGGGTCGAAGGTATGCATATCTGTCTGACCGAAAGCGGCGCCGAACGCGCCGCCGGAGTGTACGAGAAACATCGGGATATACGCGAATTTCTTCTTCGGCTCGGAGTAAGCGCGTCCGTCGCCGAGACCGACGCCTGCCGTATAGAGCACGTCGTCTGCGAAGAAACGTATGACGCAATTAAAAAATTCATAGGCAAATAATCTTTCCGCCGACGCAAAAACGGCGGAAAAATTTTTTAAAAAAATTTCTTAACTATGGTTAATTTTCCTTGACAACGCTCATATAAATATGTATAATGAGTGAGGTTTTGAAAATTGAGCAAAATTAAAAAATTTTTCGGAATAAACAAAGGAGCAAAAATGTCAAACGTAAAGAAGTTAAGCGAACTCGCCGTGGGCGAGAGCGGCATTATCGTCGATACGCACGGCGAAGGATGGTTGCGCAAGCGGATGCTCGATATGGGCGTAACCAAGAGCGCGCCCGTCGTTTTCAAAAAGCGCGCGCCGCTCGGCGACCCGATCGAGATCAATTTGCGCGGGTATGAGCTGTCGCTCAGAAAGAACGAAGCGGACCTGGTGGACGTGGAGGTAAAAGCATGATCACGATAGCGCTTGCGGGGAATCCCAATTGCGGAAAAACGACGTTGTTCAATGCGCTTACCGGCGCGACGGCGCACGTCGGCAACTGGCCGGGCGTGACCGTGGACAAACGCGAAGGCGTGTGCAAAAAAGGCGACAAACCCGTTACCGTCGTCGATCTTCCCGGAATATACTCGCTTTCGCCGTATACGCCCGAGGAGGTTATCGCGCGGAATTACATACTTGACAGCAAGCCGGATTGCGTAATAAATATCGTCGATTCCACCAATCTCGAGCGCAATCTCTATCTTACGACGCAGTTCCTCGAAATGGACGTTCCCGTCGTCGTCGCGCTCAATATGACCGACGAGCTCGATAAGCGCGGAGACAGAATAGACTCGAAATTGCTTGAGGAACGCATAGGCGTGCCCGTAATAAGGATTTCCGCGTTCACGGGTTACGGAATAAAAGATCTGATAAACAGAGCGGTGTCCGCCGCAAGCCGTCCGAGAAAGGGCGTAAGCGTGCTTGCGGGCACGAGTATATCCGACGCCATATCGCAGGTGGCGGACCGCATGAACGACGAAACTCAGTCGCCCGTGTTCCATGCCATCAAGCTGCTCGAGGGCGACAGCGTTGAGCGGAGCGTACACAAAAAGAGCGCGTCGTATGCCGACGGTCTGCTTTCCGAATTCAACGATCCGATTTTCGGCAACGATATAGAGGCGTTGGTCGCCAACGCGCGCTATGATTACATAACAAAGAATTTCTCCCCCGCGCTTTACAGGAAAGAGAAGGGAAGCACGCTGACCGTGTCCGAAAAGATCGACAGAGTGCTCACGAACAAATGGGCTGGCATTCCGATTTTCGCGGCAATACTTTTCGTAATATTCCATCTTACGTTCTCCGAGGACTTTCTGTTCCTCGGCGCGATGGGCGTGCTCGGCAGAAACTGGGACGCAAAATGGGTCTGCTTCGAGGGCAGCGCCTATTTCGAGGGACTGTTCGGTTCGTCCGACGGCATAATGGCTCCGGGCGTTATACTTGCCAACCTATTAAACGGCATAACCGGAGCGATACAGGGCGGCATATCGGGCGGACTCGAAGCGGCGGGCGCCGCGGAATGGGCGGTCGGCTTCGTCGGCGACGGCGTGCTCGGCGGACTGTTCTCGGTACTGTCTTTCCTGCCGCAGATACTCGTGCTTTTCCTTTTCTTCTCCATTCTCGAGGACAGCGGTTATATGGCGCGCGTCGCGTTCATTCTCGACCGTATCTTTCGTCGGCTCGGTCTTTCGGGCAGAGCGTTCATGCCCATGATCATGGGCTTCGGATGCTCTATCCCCGCAATGATAAATACGAGAACGCTCGCGGACGCAAAGGAACGCACTTCGACCGTGCGCGTCATTCCGTTCTTCTCGTGCGGCGCGAAATTGCCTATACTGACGGCAATGGCGGGCGGAATGATAGGAGCGTTCGGGGTAGGTGACGCGGGACTGATAACTTTCCTGATGTATCTTGTCGGAATGATCGTTGCGTTCGTCGCGATAGTGGCTATGCGCAGTACGACGCTTCGCGGCGAACTTACTCCGTTTATTATGGAGCTCCCGAACTATCGTATGCCCGGATTCAGGTCGACCATGCTTCATTTGTGGGATAAATGCAAGCACTTTATCAAAAAGGCGTTCACGATCATTCTCGCGTCTACGATAATCATCTGGTTCCTTTCTCACTTCGCATGGAACTGGACGTTCCTGTCCGACGAAGCGATGGACGGCAGCATTCTCGCGTCTATAGGTATGCTCATTCAACCGCTGTTCACTCCCGTAGGCTTCGGCGCGCAGCTTAATTCGGCGGGCTGGGTATTCGCCGTCGCGGCGATAACCGGACTCATAGCGAAGGAAAACGTCATCGCAACGTTCGGTACGCTTGCGGCTTCGGTAGTATCCGGGTTTGCGCTCGACGAAGCGCTCGAAGGCGTAGACGCGGTGGAAGCGCTCATAGGCGCGACCGGGATAAGCGGTGCGGGTTGCATAGCGTTCATTCTGTTCAATATGCTTACCATACCCTGCTTCGCGGCGGTTGCGACCGCGCGCGGCGAACTGCCGAAAGGCAAGTTCAGATGGACGCTGCTGTTCTGGATAGTCACGAGTTATTCGGTGGCGGCTATGATATATACCGTGGGTCAGTTCGTATGGCCGGTTGCGATATGGATCGCGGTAATTGCGGCTGCGGCAACGGCGATCGTGATCTGGAATAAAAAGAATCCGCTTCGTAAAGAAATCAAAGCGGCGTAACGCGGAGGAATCGATATGGGCGCAATAGAAATAGTAATAATATGCGTGGCGGTCGCCGTAGTCGCGGCGGTAGTCGGCGTCATGATATGGCGCAAAGTTCGCGGCAAGGGCGGCGGTTGCGGCTGCGACTGCGCGTCGTGCCGCGGGTGCTCCGCGTGCAAAAAGCCGGTCAAAAACAAAAAAGACGAAGCAAAAAGATAAGCTCATTCATCAGGATTTTATATTTCCGTCTGTAATCGGGGATTTTCCCCAACGCGATCCGCATACATAACGGGTCGCGTTTCCTTATTATCTTGACATTTCTTTGTCGCTTGGATATAATATAAACATGGAACTTAACAATCGGCTGATTTTGATCGACGGCAACAGTATCGTAAACCGCGCGTATTTTGCGCTCCCCATGCTTACGGCAAAGGACGGCAGTCCGTCCGGAGCGGTATACGGATTCGCAAACATACTCGTGCGCGCTATAACGGAATACCGTCCGAAGTATATTGCGGTTGCGTTCGATATGCACGCGCCGACTTTCAGGCATAAAATGTACGACGGATATAAGGCGACGCGGCACGGTATGCCCGACGATCTTGCCGTGCAAATGCCGATAGTGAAAGAAATGCTCGGTCTGATGAATATTTACAACGTCGGGCGGGAGGGGATAGAAGCGGACGACATAATCGGCACGCTTGCCAAAGCTCACGAAGTGGAAACGCTTATTCTGACCGGCGACCGCGACAGTTTTCAGCTCATAGACGATTCCACGAGCGTGCTGTATACGCGCAGGGGCGTTTCCGAAGTAGAAGTCATGACGGTGGAAAGTCTGAAAAGCTCGCTCGGGCTTACTCCCGCGCAGATAATAGACTATAAGGCGCTTGCCGGCGATCCGTCCGACAATATTCCGGGAGTGAACGGTATAGGCGATAAGCGGGCGACGGAACTGCTCGGGAAGTTCGGCTCGGTCGCGGAAATTTACGGGCGCCTCGACGAAATCCCCGGCAAGCTGCGCGAAAAGCTCGAAAACGGCAAAGAAACGTGCGCATTGTCTTATGAGCTCGCAACGATAAAAACCGATTGCGATATAGAGTGTAAATTGTCGGATATGACGTATTCTTTCCCGTTTCCGCCCGAAGTGCACGCATTTTTCGAAAGCAAGGATTTCAAATCGCTTGCGAGGCGCAAGGAATTGTTTACGTCGCGTTCTGCGGCAAAGCCCGAAAGATCGGAAGCGCTCTCGGTAAAAACGATCGCTCTTACGTCGGCGAATCAGCTTGTCGTGGCGCTCGACGGCGCAAAAGAGTTCGCCGTTACGTTTACTCCGTCGGTTTCCGTTTCGACGGACGGCGCGACGCAGTACGACCTGCCGGTAAGGGAGAGCCTTATCGACGGCTATCCGACGGACGCCGAAATAATAAAAGCGCTTTCACCCTTGTTGTCCGATCCGTCGGTTACGAAATACGTCTACGACGCAAAAAAAGAAATGAAATATCTTTCGCGATTCGGCGCGACGCTTGCGGGGTATGAGGACGTCGCGCTCATGGAATATCTTGCGGGCAGTCAGTTCAAAACCTCGACGGCGGGCGGATATGCGGAGTCGCTCGGATTGACCGGATCGGACGGGGCGGCGGCGCTTATCCGCGGCGGAAAAGGCGCGCTTTCCATGCTTGACGAACTGAACATGACCCGACTTTACCGCGACCTCGAGCTTCCGCTCGTCGAAGTATTATACCGAATGGAAAAAGCGGGTTTTCAGATCGATATTTCGAAACTGAAAGAACTCAAAGCGCAGTTCGACCGCGACGAAAAGGAATGCGCGGACAGAATTTGCATGATGGCGGGAAAAACGTTCAATATCAATTCGCCCAAACAGCTTTCGGGAGTGCTGTTCGACGATCTGCGTTTGCCGTATCCCAAGCGCGCGGGCATGACGGCGCGGGGCATAAAATCGACTTCCGCCGAAATTCTCGCGCACCTGACCGGCGAACATAAGATCGTCCCCGAAATAATCAAATACAGATTTATAGCGAAACTCAACTCGACGTATCTCGACGGGCTCGGCAAACTTGCGGGCGCGGACGGCGTGGTGCACACCGAGTTTAACCAGACGCAGACTACCACGGGACGGCTTTCTTCGTCCGAACCAAATCTGCAGAATATCCCGGTGCGTGACGAAGAAGGCAAAGTACTTCGCGGAATGTTCGTCGCCCGCGAAGGCAATAAGCTCGTATCCGCCGATTACTCTCAGATCGAACTTCGGGTCATGGCGCATCTGTCCGGCGACGAAAATCTCATACGCGCGTTCAACGACGGCGAAGACGTGCATACGTCCGTCGCCCGCGAACTGTTCGGCACGGATAAACCGACCGAGCGCGAACGCAGAACGGCGAAAACCGTAAATTTCGGAATCATATACGGCATGAGCGCGTTCGGACTGTCCGAAAGACTGGACATTCCGTCTAAAGAGGCAAAGGAATACATCGAAAAGTATTTCGAACGTTTCCCGAAAGTCAAAACGTATCTTACCGGAGTCGTCGAAGAAACGCGTAGGTGCGGTTATGCCGAAAGTTTGTTCGGTCGCAGGCGGAAGATTCCCGAACTTCAGTCGAGCAATCATCGCGAGCGCAGTTTCGGCGAGCGCGCGGCAATGAATATGCCGCTGCAGTCCACCGCCGCGGATATAATCAAAATCGCCATGCTCAAGGTCGACGCCGCGCTCAAAGGCATGAAGTCCGGACTTATCCTTCAGGTGCACGACGAACTCATAGTGGACGCGACCGAAGACGAGCTCGGGACGGTTATCGAAATACTCCGCACCGAAATGGAATCGGCGGTAAAGCTCCGCGTGCCGCTCACGGTGGAAATAAAGGCGGGGAAAAGTTGGCTGGATTGCAAATAGAAAATGTTCAACGCGCTTAAAATAGAACCGAAAATCAAGGATCTGCCCGAAAAACCCGGCGTATATATCATGAAAAACGCCCGGGGCGATATTATTTACGTAGGTAAAGCGGTCGTTCTCAAGCGCAGAGTAACTCAATATTTCCGTTCGTCGCCGAAGCCGGTCAAGGTTCAGGCAATGGTGGACAATATCGACGATTTCGAATATATCGTGACGTTGACCGAAGCCGACGCGCTGACGCTCGAAGCGACTCTGATAAAAAAGAATATGCCGCGGTATAACATCCTGCTTAAAGACGACAAAGGGCAGGGAACTTATATCCGTATCGATCTCCGCGAG
>CANDJX010000057.1 GCA_947385185.1 uncultured Clostridia bacterium | reverse complement strand
TACGGTATATAAACAAGTTCCCGCTCGCATAGAACCCCGCTATCCCGCGGTGATCGTATACGTAGCATACCGGAACAGTCCAGTCATGCTCTTGCCTTATCTCTCCGAGAAGTTTACTCCCCTCGTAGTAGTAAGTCGTCAATCTCGCTCCGGTGTTTTTACTCCGTCTGACGTTGCTTCCGTCATAGGTGTAATACGTCGTCTGCGAGTTCCTGCCAAAGGTGTCGAGCCTGCCGTATCTCCACGTAAGCGTTGCGCCTTTATACCCCGTTATGTTCCCGAGCTCGTCGTACGTGCACGCCTGCCCGTTATAGCTCGTGAGCAGGTCTTTATATACATTGTTGCCGTAACCGTAGCTTACGGTCGTTCCGTTTGTGAGGTTATCCCCTACCGTAATTGCATATTCCGTACGGCTCGTGATGTTTCCGCCCGCGTCGTAAGTATACGTGTACGTCTTGCCTGTAACAGTGTTATCCTCGCGGATCAGTCTGTTCAGTCCGTCGTAGGTATAGTTCATTTGTCCGTTCGGCGTTATTATTTTCGTAATATTGCCGTTGCCGTCATATATGAAACTTTCGCTTGCCGAGCCGTCCGGAACCAACCTTATCACTTGCGAAACGCGGTTCGTACTGTCCGTTTCGTTGCCGTTTCTCGAGAAGTACTCGTACGTGTCTTTGAGCTCGACGCTTCCGGCTTTCTTCGTCACCGTAGACGTGCGACCGAGCGCGTCGTAAGTATCTTCGGTACTCATAGTCTTGCCGACGATCGTAGTTTCGGTCTTTTGAGGTCTGTCCGAATTCAACGCGTCGCCGTCTTTATACGTCGTCTTTTGCGTCTGTACGATACCGTTCTCCGCCGTATACGTCTGTTTCGTTACTCTGTCGTCGCGGTCGTATTCGTATGCTGTCGTTATGAGGAGCGAATTATTCTCTTTGCGCTCGACTTTCTTCAGATTTCCCCGTCTGTCATAATTATACAACATCGTCTGCCCGTTGTCAATACGTTTGCGCAATTTGCTTTCGGCGTTTCTCGTAAGTCTCGAATCGGTCGGCGACGTAACGGACGAAACGTTGTCCTGCGCTCCGCCGTAGATGTCCGTGCAAAACGCACCGGAAGAATCGCTCTCGTCGAGTCTATCCGACCTTATGAGCCGCCCGTATATGTCGTAATCCCGTTGCGCAAACGAATTGACGTCGTACTCGAGCATGGACGAACTGCCCGCAGTCGAGTGGACATATCTCTTTGTAAGATAATAATTGCTTCCGATCTTTACGCCCGTGACTTCGTTGTAAGCGTTATATTCGAAATCGTATGCAAAACCGTTGTGCTTTATGCGCTTCAGTCGTCCTTTTTCGTACTCGAATTCGTTTTTGTTCTCCGTCGAATTCACGGTCGCGGAGATCTTCGACACGTTGCCGTCGCTTAAGTAAGTATAATTCGTCGGCTGTCCGCTCGGCGTCGTGCTCTGCGTCATATCTCCGGTAGCGTTCGCGTACTTGTACGTTTGCGAATGATCCGCGCCGAGCACCGTTTCGGTTTCGGAAATGAGATACTTGCCCGAGCCGTCGTTCTCGCCGAGCGCAGCGCCGTAAGCGCGGTCGCTAATTACGTTAAGCGCGCCGTTGTACTTCTTTACCCGCGTGACGTTACCGTTAACGTAGGTGTATTCTGTCGTAGTCCCTTCGCTGTCTACGGTCCTGACGTTGTTCAGGCATTCGTCGTAATACTCTTTGCATATCTTCGACGTTTTGTCCGCAAAAACCGTATTCTTTGTCGTGACTATGTAATTATCTCCGCTGCCGTACGAGTTGTAAGCAAACACTTTGCGCGAATTGTTCTTTGTAACGGTTGCAAACCTTATTTTGTTTATGCTCGTTTCTTTTCCGTCGAATACGAACGTTGCCGCCGAAGTCGCTCTCGTCGCTCCGGACAGATCGCCGTACCACACGATATAATCGTTGCTGTTCCTCGCGTAACCCTCAAGCGTCAACAGCCAGTCGTTTTTCGTCATGCGGACGTTTTCGAGTACGACGGCATTATTGAGCTTAACGGAACAGTCGGTAAGCTCGCTCCACACCGTTCCGCCCGTGACAGCTCTGCCGCAAACCGCCGCGCCGCAAACCGCGGGCGCTCCGTACTCGGTAAACGTATGCCCGCCGGTCGGAGCGTTGACGCAATGTATTTCGCCGTTACCCGACGTAAGGCAAAGCCGCACGTTAGATATGGTCATTTTTATTCTGCGGTTGTTCGGCGGGTAGAATACGCAACCCGTCCAAGGATTGCCGTTCAATATTTCGCGGCTTACTCTCACGGATACTATTTGCACGCCGTCATAGTCCTCGACGTGCACCGTCGAGCCGCCCCACTCGTCTATGCCCGAGCTATACAGGTCGCCCCAACGAATAGCCATATCGAAATCGCCGGGATCGCTGACTGCCGTATCGCGGACTATCTGCGCCGTAATAAGACATTCGTCGTCCACCGTCACGCCCGAAGGTATTTCGTCCGTGAACCCGAACGCACGGCTTACGGTCTGATTCGTAATGTCCACGGTCTCGCCGTTGATAGTATTGCCCTCGATACTTTCCGAGCTTACGTTCGTGACGTACTTGCGATATTCCTCGGAGTTCCTGATTTTTATCGCCGCCGCCCTGCCGTCCTTGATTTCGAACGCGGTCAGCGCTTCGCCGTTCTCCGCGAACGAGTAGCGCACGGTTTTGGTGATTTGGCTGTCGCCTGCCGGATAATCCGCTTCGGCTACGTCGGTGTAGAGAACGCCGTAAGAAAGGTCGTAACGCTTGACGACGTTGCCGTTTATTCTTTCCTTGACCTTATTCACTTTTGCACTGCCGTTATACTCGATGTCGAGACTTTGCGTTTCGGTCGAGGATACGACGGTTTTCGCCGACGCAAGCAGTTTCGTTCCCGCGATTTCGGTATACGTATAAACATAACTTTCGTCCCCGTCGGTCACGGTCAGTCCGTCGGACGTAGGCGCAAACGCAATCGTATTTCCGTCCGGCTTCGTTACGGTTATCATGCCCGTTCCCGACACCGTCGCCGTGCGTCCCATGCCGTCGGTGATTTGGTACAGTCTGTTGCTTAAGTACGTCAAGACGGTTTCGTTATATACCGCAGTCGAGCCGTTTTTGCCCACCTTCTCGCGAATTTTTACGAGCCTGCCGCCCGAAAATTCGAGTTCGCTCGTGTGTCCGTCGGTGATCTTTACGATGCCGACGGACACGGTCAAGATCAAGCCCGTGTGCGCGGTATCGTAGTACTTGTTATTTTCAAGCGCCGCAAACTTGTGACGCTCGGAATTGCCGTCGATATAATAATACTTTCCGCCGTCGTAGTACACGTACTGTTCGCAGCCGAATTTCCAGCCGCCCGGAAGCACGGACGTAACGTGCGCGTCGCTTAAGTACGGATCGTACGTCATGCCGAGCGACATCGGCATACGTTCGCCGCCGAGAGCGAACAATGTTTTACCGAAAACCGTTTTACCCGTGTGCGCGTTGATTTTATAATCGCCTGCATTGCCCGCCGAGCCTTCGATATACGACTGCTTATAATCCACTCCGCTGTCCGGAACGTAATCGATGATTATCTCGGGCGGATATTCCGATAATGTTCCGTATAACGTTATCGTTTCCGCGGACGAATTTGCGCCGTAGTATATTCCGAAATAGTGATCCGCAGTCGGATCGTCCTTTATGTACGGATAAATATCCACGCTGACGTACTTTTTCCCTACCGAAGTTTCGACGTCGACGTCGCGGCAATAAACGCCGCTTTGCGTGTTCGTATCATCGAGGGAGTTCATACTGTACAAAGCAAGTCGGACGTTATTCATCGTGCCTTGCTTTACGGCATAACGCAGTCTGATCCCGGATACGTTTCCGCTCCCTGCGGCGAGCTTCGCGCGCATTGCAAGCCCCACTATGCCGTACTCGTAGCTCAGAATACGGTATTCCGACTGCGGGTCGGGATAAGTATTGAGCATTTCGTAATAGTTTTCCACCTGATAGTTTTCAAGCTCCAGCCCGTCCGTTACCGTCGCGCTTCGGACGATCGCTTTTGCGACCGTGCTTGCGCTTGTTTCCGCCGTAACCTGACGCACTATGCGGCGACTGCCGTCGGACATCAGATACTCTTTGCTCTGCGGAGTACGCTTCGAAACGATTTCTTTCAGAATTCGTTTTTCTTCCATTTTGTTTTGCTCCTTTTATGTATTTTTCGGTTTTTACGGCAAAGGTAACGCCATAATAACCGTACACTGCCGTTATAACAAATAAATGTGGACAAAAGCTGTCCACATTTGTTTTTTTGTATATACTTTTTTGTGAAAGGCTTTTGTGATTTCATTCGCAGCATTCCGGTAGATGTCTTTCATGCGTCACTGCGAGGCTACGCCGAAGCAATACGAATTGTCTTTTCCTCGTCATTGCGAGGCATTGTTCCTCATGCGTCATTGCGAGGCTACGCCGAAGCAATCCAGTCTGTTTGTTATTCATCCTCTCCTGGATTGCTTTGTCGCTTCGCTCCGCGCAATGACGGGAAAGGCGTTTTTATTCGGCATTGCGCGGCATTATTCCTCATGCGTCATTGCGAGGCTTTTGCCGAAGCAATCCGGATTGTCTTTACTCGTCATTGCGAGGCTTTTGCCGAAGCAATCCAGCCTGTCTTTTATCCGTCCTTTACCGGATTGCTTTGTCGCTTCACTCCGCGCAATGACGGAAATGGTATTTGTTCCTCGTCATTGCGAGGCTTTTGCCGAAGCAATCCAGCCTGTCTTTTCATTCTTTACTGGATTGCTTTGTCGCTTCGCTCCGCGCAATGACGGAAAATACCATGCTTATTATGGAAAGTATTATACCGGGGTTTCTCATTCGTCATTGCAGGGCACTTATGATGTTGTTCATTCGGCATTGCGCCGCTTATAAGCCCTCGCAAGCTATGATGAGCAATTTGCGCGGCTTAGAAGCAAGCGAGAGCAGGAAGTCCGAGTTTTGTCCGAAGGGCGCGTACATAAGCGTACGTAACCGAGGACAAAACGACGGCTGACGAACTATCGCGCGGATTAAATACCCTCGAGCTATGATGAGCGATTTGCGCGGCTTAGAAGCAAGCAGGTCGAGGAACGCGCGGATTTTGCGAAGGGATTGTACACAAACGTACATGACCGAGCAAAAACGTAAGCGTGACGATGAGATGCGCAGCTTATATGCCGCGCAACAAGCCGCGCAATAAAAAAGAGAGAACGGAGCAGTACTTACCGCTCCGCCTCACAAGAGAAAAGAAAATGATGATGACTGCGCTTTTGCGCATTGTAGGCTTTGTTACTTTCCGGTCATGACCGCACGCTTACGCTTAACACTTATCGCAAGCGCGCCTGCAAAACAATTTCGACCGCGTCGACGACGCTTGCAGGACGTTTCGATTATCTCGATTGCGTTTTTATTATAATATAACGCAACGCTTAAATATAGAGAATTTCGTATTTTTTTATGGTAAAATCGTTCATGATTTGCACAAAATTTTATCAATCGACCGACAACGCGCGTATTTGCGCGCGGTGCGGAAGGTCGGATAAGGCTTATTCGGTGCGAAGCGCGACCACGGGATCCTGCTTGGCGGCTTTGGATGCGGGCAGAACTCCGGAGATAAGCGTCAACGCGACTGAGATCGCAACCATTATCACTGCCTGCCAGCCGGGAAGCAACGCGATGGTGTATATGCCCGAGAGCGATCCTATTATCATATTCGCGATAAAACAGAGAATGTAAGTGACTGCAATACCGATTATGCCCGAAAGCAGACCGATTATACCTGTTTCCGCGGTAAAAAGATTTTTTACGTCGCGCTTGCTTCCGCCCATCGCGCGAATAACGCCGATTTCTTTAATTCTCTCGACGACGGATACGTACGTTATAATTCCGATCATAACGGTGGAAACTACGAGCGAAATGGACGTAAACGCGACGAGCGCGACGGTCACCATGGTTATGAGCGTATTTACCATCGTCATGATGACGCCGAGCATATCCGAATATTCGATCTTCTTCGCCTCGTCGACGATGGGATTACCGTCTGCGCCGAGCACGCGGTTACCGTCCGCGTCGGTCTTGTAAATATGTCCGTTGGCTTCGACGTTCCAACCGTCGAGGTACGCCGTAATGTCGTCTTTGCGGTTGAAGTCGTCGGTATAGAACGCTATGCGAGTGGGCAGTTCCCCGCCGCCCAGTTCGGTAAGGTATACAACCTTATCCGACGAGCCATAGAAAAGCTGCGTCATGATTTCGAGAAGCGCTTCGACTCTTATTGCGTCGGACGGAAGATTGTCGAGTAGCTGAGTGCGGATAAGGTTTTTGAATTCGTTCGGATCGTCGGGCAGAAGCGCGGTCAGTCCGGAAGAAACAACCGAAGAATTCGCAGTGGAGCCGAACGCCTTATTCTGTTCGTATCTGTGGATATTGCGCGTGATCACGCCCGTTTCTTCGTCTTTCTTATCGTAATAATAGTCGTAAGAGAACGTCACGTTCGAAACGCATTTTGTTTCGCTTTCCGATTCGTTTGCGGCGCGCACGACGTCCGACATCGTTTCCTCGTCCTGTTCGTAAGCGCGGACGTAATCGGTCAGGGCTTTGGTATAATACATACCGCTTGAAAGCGATCCGTACTGCACGGTGGATTTCGGCTTGAGTATGCACTTGACGGACAGCTCGACACCGCGTTCCCTTTCCTCTGCGTTGAAACCGTCGGCATAAGTATTGTACGTCCAGGTGTCGCCCATCGCGCCCTGCCGTCCGTCGAATACGACCGAAGTCGGATACCACGTAAACTTTTTGGCTCCGTCGCCGATAAACTCGTCGTACGAGTACGGTTCGTTCATATAAGGTTTATCCGGCTGAAAGAACTCGTTATACTCGCTGTCCTCGGCGCCGGCAAGCCCGAACGCGTAGTTGACGAACTCGCGCGCGGAAACGTACCCGAACTGCGCGAGCGTAAGGTCGTTGACCTCGCCGTCCCGCGAAAGCACGAGCGTAAGCGCGCTTTTATCGCCCTGCGCCGGATATTCGCCCGCCACGACGTCGTACTGCGACAGAATATAATCGCGGTTGTCCGGGACTTCGGCGAACGTGCCGATATTGTTTATAATCGAAGTATAAGCGCGGTATGTTTCTATCTCGCCTATTACGCTCGCGAAAATCGAACGCACGCCGGTGACCGAAATTTCGTGCGAAACGATCTCGTTCCCTTCGCTGTCGGTAGTCCCCGCCTCGTCGAAATCGTAAGCGGTGTATATGTTGTTCGCGAAATTTATGCCGTAAGAATACTGCACCGCTTCGACGTATTTTTCGGGCATGGCTTTGACAAAGTCGATATATTCGGGTGTGATCGTATTCGTGATCGTCATGCCCGAAAGCGAAGTCATCGCTTCGACAACCTTGTTTACGTATATTTTATTCTGCTCGTGCGGCTTATCGTCGCCGTTGCCGAGATCCATCGTCATGTCGAGCAGCTGAGAGTAATCGACCGCCGAGCGCGATACGGTGACGGGATAACCGGACAGCATATCCGTTTCCATATCGAATATGTATCCCTGTATGCCCGACGAAAACGCCAGAACTATAGCCACGCCCATTATGCCGATCGAGCCCGCTATGCCGACCATGATCGTCCTGCCTTTTTTTGCGAGCAGATTGCGCCCGGACAGCGACGCGGCTTTAAGAAAGCCCATTTTCGCTTTTTCGCGCTTCGGTTTTGTCTGCTTGGTTTTGTCCTCCGCTTTCTGCGCTGCGTCGGCGGCTATCATTGCGAGCTTGCGTTCCTCGTTCTCCGTCCGTTCGTCCTCCGCGGTAAAAGGATCCGAATCGCCGACCACTCTGCCGTCGAGAAGATTGATTATGCGCGTCGAATATTTCTCGGCAAGCTCGGGATTATGCGTTACCATAACGACGAGCTTATCTTTCGCGATCTCCTTCATCAATTCCATGATCTGGACGCTCGTCTTTGTGTCGAGCGCGCCGGTAGGCTCGTCGGCAAGCAGGATCTCGGGGTCGTTTATGAGCGCCCGCGCTATCGCTACGCGCTGGCACTGTCCGCCCGAAAGCTGGTTCGGACGTTTGTTGAGATGATCGGAAAGCCCGACTTTTGCGAGCACTTCCTTCGCCCGCTCGCGGCGTTCTTTTTTGCCGACGCCCGCAATCGTAAGCGCAAGCTCGACGTTGCCGAGCACCGTCTGATGCGGTATGAGATTATAGCTCTGGAACACGAAACCGATACGGTGATTGCGGTATACGTCCCAGTCGCGGTCGCTGAAACCTTTCGTCGAACGTCCGCTTATCACGAGATCGCCGTCCGTATATTTGTCCAGTCCGCCGATGATGTTAAGCATCGTGGTCTTGCCGCAACCCGACGGTCCGAGGATCGAAACGAACTCGCAGGCGCGGAAATTGATCGACACGCCGTTGAGCGCGGGCACCGACTGACCGGCGACTTTATAACTCTTTGTGATATTTTCGAGTCTTAACATAAATTGCTCCGTATCAAAAAATCGAATAATTATGGAAATTATATTCCGCTAATATTAAACGTGTATTAAATATTAACTTAATATTAAGCGCATATCGGCGGAGAAAAACATTATATTTCCAAAGTACCGACGAAACAGTTGACAAAAGCCGACGTTTCTTTTATACTTTTCGGTATGGAAACCAACAAAACAGGCAAACTCAATATACTCGGTTCGGGCGTGGCTTTTCTCGTCACCGTGTATATAGGAATTATCTACATTCTGCTTATGGCAGGTACCAAATCGGGCAACATTGCTTATGAAATCACCACCGACTACGCGCAGTACTGGGCGTTCCGCTTCGCGGTCTGCATCATCGTATACGTATGCGCAATCGTCAACGTCGTCGCCATCCCTTCTTATTTTGCCCTCAAAGCGAAAAATTCCAAACATCCGGCAAAGAAATATATGGCAATCGCACAGATCGCCGCTTCCGCGCTCATGCTTATCGCGGTCATAATGTTCTGGTCGGCTCAGGGCGCGATATTCAACGGCGACGCGAGCACCCCGTTCGCAACCCCTTACCGTATCGTGGAACTGATCCTCGCCATTCTTCAGATCGGCGGCGTAATACTTACCGTTCTGTATTCGGCAAACAGCGACGTAATGCTCAAACTCAAGAAAAAGTATAACAAGGTTTAATAAAACTTTCAAGCAAATCGAGATTAGAAAATAATTAAAAAAATCGGACGCAGACGGCGTCCGATTTTTTCATGCTTTTATTTACTCCATACGTACGAAAGCGAAGCAAGACTCGCCATACCGCCGACGATGAAGAACGCTTCCGCCGCGCCCGTACCGATGCCGACGAGGGCTATCGGGAACCAAAGCGCAAAGCCGACTATTACGACGAACGCAACCGGAAGGAACGCGAACAGTCCCATACTTCCGAAACGAAGCGCCGCATACGCAATGAGCGCGACGATCGACGCCACCGTAAGGACGTATCCCGGAATCGTCCAGTAAAAGACCGCGCTTAAAATAAGTATGGTGAGCGTGGCCGCGGCGAGCACGCTTATCGCTATTTTCTTGAACATTGCAAAAACTCCTTAACGCGTATATTCTAACGGATATGCCGCCGTTTGTCAAGCGATTGAGGTACGGCAGTTGCTGCGAGCGCTTATAAAGATATAATAAGGTTTTTATTTTAAGGTATAAACCCCGTGAAAAATGCGGAACTGTTCCTTGCAGGAACTCGAGCTTTAATGTATATAATGTTTTTATTTTACGGTGTAAACTCCGCGCAGGGCATGACGCAATGTCGAGCTGTAAGCTCGTGTATTTTACGCTTTTTCGTGCGCCGAAAAAGCTAAGCA
>CANDJX010000056.1 GCA_947385185.1 uncultured Clostridia bacterium | reverse complement strand
AGATTCCTGTAAGTGACTGGAGTTCAGACGTGTGCTCTTCCGATCTGTCCCGCTCTCGCCACGAGCGAAGAAAGCGTCCCCGGCAACATATTTTCCAGAAGCACGCTCCACGCCGCGTCTTCATATCCCTTGCCGCGAAGATCGATAAGTTCTACGTCGCTTTTCGCGCCGAATACGGGCATTTCGTCGTAGTACGTTTCGTTCCCCGACGACTGATCGGACAAGCCGCTCAGCGTGCGTTCGTCTATATTTCGTTCATAGCGATACCCGACTCCGTCCGTCACGCGCTCGTCGAAGTCGCTGACGGTGCCGCTGCGCGTGCCGGCGGGCGTAGGATAAGTCCCCGCCCAGTCGCCGCGCGACAGTTTTTCCGACGGTTCGGACTCGGCGGAAAATCTGTTTCGTATTTTTCCGCCCGTTTCGTCCGACGCAATCGCCGTTTCGGCGCAGTAATAAAAGTCCGCCCGAGCCGCGTTGCCCGAGCCGCACATTCTCGCAGGATCCACTCCGATGCCGTCACGATACTTGGCGGCGAGGATATTGTTCGCCGCTTCGTGCGCGTTCCCTGCGACGGCTATATAATACCTGCCCTCGGTCAGTACGTAAGCCTCGTTTACCGACGAATACGACGCGAAATCCCTCAGATTAAACGTTACGGTCACCGTTTCTTCTCCGCCCGGCGCAAGATACCCCGTTTTAACGTACGCTATGAGTGCGAGCGCCTTTTCCGTGCCGCGCGAAACGTCGGCTCCGGCAAACGGCGCGGACAGATAAAACTGAACGGTGTCATTTCCCCCGAAATATAGCGACGTATTGCGCACGACTGCGCTTGCCGTCATATTGCCGCCCGAATCCGGCGCGGTCAGTTCGAAACCGTCGCACGAAAAAGTCGCGTAAGAAAGCCCGTAACCGAACGGATATACGACTTCGGACGAATAATCGAAATCGCCGACGTTCGCACGCCCGGTCACGAAATCCTCATAACGTGTTTCGTAATACCTGTACCCGACGTATATGCCTTCCCTCTGCTCGGTATAATAATAATCGACGGGCGCGCCCACGAACGCGAAATCGCCGAAATTCTCCATTGCCGGCGAAGAAAACGCGTCCGCCGCCCACGTATCGGTCAGTCTGCCCGACGGCGTTACTTTGCCGCAGATTATATTTGCAAGCGCGGTCAGAAAATCGTCGCCTTCGTCGGGAAGAAACAGCGTCGCTTTCACGCTGTCGAATTCTTCGAGCGCGTCGAGATCGAACGCGCACGGCGAGGACACCACGACTATTATTTTTTCGTAATTTCCGTTTAACGCGCGAAGCGCGCTTTTTTCGCCCTCGGACAGTTCGAGATAATGCTTGTCCGCATCCTCCGCCCCTGCGCGGTCGTACATTCCGCGCGGCAGATCGATGTCGCGCGCGCCGCCGAGCTCGGAAGCCGACGCGCGACGGATCACGAACAGCCCTACGCCGCCGTACATCTCCGTTCCGTAAATCGGAGCCTCCCGGAAACCTCCGCTATATCCCGCGCCGCCGCCCGACACGTAATAGTCCCAGGACGGAGTGACGGTATAGCCCGCGCCTACGAGCGCGCCCGCAAGCGTCAGATCGTCGCCGAGCAATCGACTGCCCGCACCGTATATGCTTATTGCGTTCGACCGCGGAAGCGGCAGACAGTTTTCGTTTTCGAGCAATACTATGCTTTCTTCGGCGGTTACCTTCCGAAAATCCCCGATTGCTTCTTCGAGCGAAGAATCAAGACGATAAGACGATTTGTGATACTCGAGATCGAGCCTGCCGTTCGCACCCGAATTCGACGGCGGCGTGCTTCCGAAAACGTCGGTAAAATACGTATCGAATACGACGAACGCCAACACGTTCACGACGATAGCGACGACTGCAATGAGCGCCGCTATCACCACGCATACCGTTATGAACCGCCTGTTGCGGGATTTACCCGAAGATGTCATATATATATTTTACCGCATTTGCTCAAAGAGTGCAAGGAATTTCGTAAAGTTTATTATGCCACTCAAATACTAACCAAAAGCCGCAACGTTTGACGTTGCGGCTTTGTAAAAAAACGAATATTCCGAGATTATTTTTTCGGCGCATCCTTTTCGTAACGGCATGCTTTGGTCGTCGGTTCGGCGACAATGTTGCCGTCTATGTCGAAACGCGAGCCGTGGCACGGACAGTCCCATGTACGCGCGTCGGGATTCCATTCGAGTTCGCAATGCATATGCGGACACATACGACCGATAACGTGCAGTTTGCCGTCCTCGTCTTTATAAACCGCGCGGCGTTTACCGCGATAACGCACGATCTCGCCCGTAGCGGGTTTTATGTCCGCGGCGGTGCGCATACGGGGTCGTAAGTACGCCCGAAGAATGCCCGCAACGTTCACAAACGCGTTGCGGATAAATGCGCACAGCGATTTCGGTATATGGCGATACGGCTTGAACAGTTCGGCATACGGGTTTTCCTTGCCGATTATCATGTCGGTAACGAGCCGCGCGCATACCGCGGAATTCGTCATTCCCCACTTATTGAAACCCGTTATGACGTACAAATTCGGAGTGGACTTCGTATACTGACCCGCCATGGGCATACCGTCGAACGTCATTACGTCCTCGGAGCACGAGAAATGCGTTATTTCGGTGTCGGGGAAAAGCGTCGCGACCGATTCGCGAAGCTCGCCGAGCCGGCATTTTTTATGTCTGCCCGTGCGGTGATCGCCGCCGCCCGCAAGCGTCCCGCCCGCGTAAGGTCTGAGCGATAAACCGCTTTCGTCCGCGCTTAAGTACGCGTCGTCCACAACGCGCTTATTCAATGCGAACGTATACGACATCGACTGATGAAGTTTGAAAACGTATCCGCCGAGCGGCGCAAGAATCGGGAAATGCGTCGCGATTACTATCGTTTTCGCGGTTATCGAGCCGTGATCGCAAACGATCCTGTTCGTTTCTTCCTCGACGTTTACCGCCCGGGTATGCTCGAATATCTCGAAGTCCGCGGGAAGCGCGGAAAGGAACTTTATGGGATCGAATACGTGCTCCTCGCGCATTCTGAGAGCGAGTCTCGCGCCCGGGATATCGACCGTGCCGTCGAGCGAGCATTCCGCGCCTACTTCCCTGAGCGCCTTATGCGTCTTTTTCACTTCGCGACCGTCGTCCTTATCTTTCGAAAAGATATATGAATCGACAATTTCGCAATCGCACTCTATTCCGAATTCGTCCATCAGTCCGAGCAGTATTTCCTCGCCGCTCCTCTGCGACTGATAATACAGCGAAGTAGCCGAACGGCCGTACCTATGCATAAGGTCGCCGTAGATCGTGCCCTGATTGCACGAGATTTTCGCGGTAGTTTTGCCCGTCGTTCCCGAAAACAGTCTATCCGCTTCGAGCAACGTCACCTGCATACCTTCACGCGAAAGCATGAATGCGGCGAGATACCCCGCCATACCTCCGCCGATAACGACGACGTCGCGTTCGAGATCGCCTTCGAGCGACGGATATTCCTTGTCCGCCGGTTTCCATACCGGTCCGCATATTACGTTTTTCATATAACGTAGTATGCGACGGACGCGGACGAGGTATTCATGTGCGGAAATTTCGGCGGAGCCTTTGCGGGGTTATAACGGTTTCCTGCTCTTATTTTCGTTTCGACCCGATTGCGCTTCGCGCACATTTATAACGGTTTTCGTGCAAAAATCGGGCAAAATCACTTGACATCTTTCACGCATTATAATATAATACGAAAGCTGACGATAAGTTTGCTCCATAATCCTCGGTAGCTCAGTCGGTAGAGCACGCGGCTGTTAACCGCGCTGTCGTAGGTTCAAGTCCTATCCGAGGAGCCAGGAAACCGCTATATGATTCATAGCGGTTTCTTTTTTATTCCGATCCCTTCTCTGAAAATATTAACCGATAAAATCTCTTTGCGACACGTTTCCGACGCTTGAATGAATATGCTCCGAAAGCGCGCGACTCCGGAATGAATCTTTCGGAAACGGCAGATGCAATAACCGTTCTGTCGATTTGACATTACGGCGATATTATGATAAATTATATCCGTAATAAAATGAAGGAGAATGAAATCATGAGAAAGAATTTCGGTGCGAAACCGCACCTTTATCCTATGCCGGTGCTCATTATCGCGTCGTACGACGCAGACGGAACGCCGGACGCAATGAACGCCGCCTGGGGCGGTATCAGCGAAAACGACGAGATCTCGATGTGCCTCGACGCAGGGCACAAAACCGTGAAAAATATACTTAAGCGTAAAGCGTTCACGGTGTCCCCCGCCACCGCAAAATATGTCAAGGAATGCGATTACGTGGGAATAGCGTCGGGCAACGACACGCCGGACAAAATGAAAAAAGCCGGATTCCATACAATAAAATCCGAGTTCGTCGACGCGCCGCTTATCGAAGAATTGCCGTTCGCGCTCGAATGCGAGCTTATAAGCTACGATCCCGATTCCTGCCGCATGGTTGGCAGAATCGTCAACGTCGGCGCGGACGAAAGCGTGCTTGGATCAAACGGCAAGGTAGACCCCGCAAAATTGCAGCCCATCGTTTTCGACGCCGTGAACAATAAATATATCAAACTCGGCGAAATCGTCGGAAACGCATTCTCGGACGGAACATCGATAAAATAAACGTTATAGTCATAAAAAAGAACGGATCGCGCGATCCGTTCTTTTTTATTTTGTTTTCGGTTATCAGAAATCGATTTCCTTGTCGTAGTATACGGCGAGGAGCAGTTTTTCCATTTCTTTCTGCGAAGGCTGCCGAGGATTCGAGCCGGTGCATGCGTCGCCGATCGCAAGTTCGGCAACCCTTGAAAGTTTGTCGTTAAACTCCTTTTCGTCGATAATGCTCTTGTCCGCTTTTACGCCGCCCTCTCCGTAGTTTTTGATAGCCTGCGGAATATTGAGTTCGTCGTTCATCTTGCGAAGCTCTTTAATGAGCGCGTCGACGAGCTGTTCGGTCGTCTTGCCCTTAAGACCGATGAATTCGGCGATCTCGGCATAACGCTGCGCCGCCTCGGGAACTTTGGCGTTGAACTTGATGACTTTCGGCAGGTACATAGCGTTCGCCGCGCCGTGAATAATATGACCGCCGGTAAACGCCGCGCCCGTCTTGTGCGCCATGGAATGGACTATACCGAGCAGAGCGTTGGAGAACGCCATGCCCGCAAGGCACTGCGCGTCGTGCATTTCGTCGCGCGCATTCATATCGCCGTCGTACGACTTTTTGAGGTTATTGTGGATCATCTTGATCGCATGAAGCGCAAGAGGATCGGTATAATTGCAGTGAAGCGTGGAAACGTAAGCCTCGATCGCGTGCGTCATTGCGTCCATACCGGTGTGAGCCGTAAGTTTGGGCGGCATTTTTTCGGCAAGGTCGGGATCGACAATCGCAACGTCGGGCGTGATATTGAAATCCGCAAGCGGGTATTTGATACCCTTCCCGTAATCGGTAATGACCGAGAACGCCGTAACTTCCGTAGCGGTACCCGACGTCGAAGGAATGGCGCAGAAACGCGCTTTGGTACGGAGCGTCGGGAACGAGAACGGAGTAATAAGCGCTTCGAACGTCGTATCCGGATACTCGTAAAACGCCCACATGGCTTTTGCCGCGTCGATAGGCGAACCGCCGCCCATAGCGACTATCCAGTCCGGCTGAAACTCGCGCATCATTTCCGCGCCTTTCATGACCGTTTCGACTGACGGATCGGGTTCCACGTTCTCGAACAATTTAACCTGCATTCCTGCCTGCTCGAGATATGTCACCGCGCGATCCACGAAACCGAATCTGCGCATACTTCCGCCGCCGAGCACTACGAATGCTCTTTTACCCTGAAGATTTTTGAGTTCTTCAAGCGAACCTTTGCCGTGGAACAAATCGCGCGGCAATGTAAAACGTCCCATAAAACTTCTCCCTGTTATGTAAAATTTATCCTTTCGGATATTTAAGTACAGTCTAATACTTTTTACAAATTTTGTCAACGAATTGCGCGGTGACTATTTTGACGTATTCCGTCGTTTTTTACGACCGGATCGTATCGCGGTTTTTCAACTGTTCTGTTCCGCGAACATCTCCGTCGAAAGATAACGGTCGCCGGTATCGGGTAACAGAACTACGATCGTTTTGCCTTCGTTTTCGCTTCGCGCGGCGAGTTTCTCCGCCGCCCACAGCGCCGCTCCCGACGAAATGCCGACAAGTATGCCTTCGGTGCGCGCAAACATTCTGCCTGCGGCGAAAGCGTTTTCGTTGCTTACGGCGATAACCTCGTCGTAAACCGAGGTATCGAGCGTGTCGGGCACAAACCCCGCGCCTATGCCCTGCAAACCGTGCGCGCCCGCTTTCCCGCCCGAAAGTACGGGCGACGAAGCAGGCTCGACCGCTACGACCTTCACATTCGGGTTGCGGCTCTTTAGGTATTTTCCCACGCCGGTAATAGTCCCGCCCGTTCCGACTCCGGCGACGAATATGTCCGCTTTACCGTCGGTGTCGTCCCATATCTCGGGACCAGTCGTGCGGAAGTGCGCGTCGGGGTTGGCGGGATTTACGAACTGCCCCGCCACCATCGAGCCGGGTATCTTCGCAGAGAGTTCTTCGGCTTTATCTATCGCGCCCTTCATGCCCTTTGCGCCGTCGGTGAGCACGAGCTCCGCGCCGTACGCTTTCATGAGCGTGCGACGCTCGACGGACATCGTGTCGGGCATGGTTATTATGACCTTATATCCTTTCGCCGCCGCAATCGAAGCGAGTCCTATGCCGGTGTTGCCGCTCGTCGGTTCGATAATCGTAGCGCCGGGCTTAAGTTTCCCGCTGCGCTCCGCGTCCTCTATCATGGCTTTCGCTATTCTGTCCTTGACCGATCCCGCGGGATTGAGATACTCGAGCTTTGCGAGCAAAGTCGCGCGCGCTCCGCTCGCCTTCGCGAAATTTTTTGCGTCCAGAAGCGGCGTACCGCCGACAAGTTCGGTCACAGACTTGAATATTCTCATATTTTACGCTCCTTAACGTGTTTGCATTGACTGCCGATTTAATGGGATTGTACTACGAGGATTACGTAAAGTCAACCGAATAAATGCGGGAATGGGAAATTTAAGAAAAATTTTGCGAATGTACCTAAAAGTTATTGCATTTTTCTTTCGCATATAGTATAATGCTAAAGCACTTGAAGATTCGAAGCGCCGGAGCGTCGGAATTCCGACCGGCAAAACGTCGCGGATTTACGCGCGTTATACTTTGATCGTATTGTTATGCTGTTGTGGCTCAGTCGGTAGAGCACCGCCTTGGTAAGGCGGAGGTCACGGGTCCGAATCCCGTCAACAGCTCCATAAAACCGCAAAACCGCCTTACGGGCGGTTTTTCTTATATCATACCACTATTAAAGTTTCAATTTTTATTGCCGCGCTAATCAATTTGTTCGTAATAATACGAATAATCTATACCTTTCATAAATACTTCGCGGTTATTTATATCGTCGGTCAATGCACCGCTGATTAACTCATAGATATGCGCGGAATTGACTGGGCTTTCCTGCATAGCCGCCAAATACTCGTGTTTGTCGATTTGACTCCAATCGGTACATTTCTTCAAATTCTTTTTAAGAATCGAATCAAGCCAGATTCTCGTACTGCGCCCGTTCCCTTCCATAAACGGGTGTGCAACATTCATTTCCACATACTTCTTTACGATATTCTCAATCGTGTCTTCGGGCATTTTATCGATGAAAGCAAGACTTTCTCTCAGATACATTGACGGTGCAAACGCAAAGCCGCCTTTGGCAATATTCATAGTCCGGATTTGTCCGGCAAAGTCATATAACCCGCCGAAGATATAAGCGTGAATTTGTTGCAAACCTTTCGTCGTTCCAACCTCGATTTCATTGATAAGTCCGGATTCAAAAAGCTCGTAAGCCTTTTGCTTACTCTTATCGTCAATCGATGTCCCCATACCTTTCAGCCATTTTTCAAAGACTATGGATTTTTTGCTTGGAACAAGCGCAATAACGGTATTTACGCCGTCATTGTCAACGACGTCGGTCATGTATTTTTTGCCGTCCGAAGCCGAAATTTTAAGTTGTTTACAAATTGTAATCAACTGCGGATTGCGGCGTTTTAATTGCGCCCAATAAACACGGGGATTTTTGCTTTTCGTCAACGCCTCGGCAATATCCATAGCGCAAAACCGCCATTTGGAAGTTTCGTCGTCCCAAACCGCGCGTACAGGCACATCATCGAAAAATCTGATAGAAGTTTTTATCATATCGCTCCTCGTTTAATCTTTTCCCGAACTCTTACAGAGTTCTCTTGCCATAGCGTCCATACCGCTTGAACGCCGCCGCAATTTCGTCCGTTACTTCGATTTCTTCCGTATGTCCGTCCGCAAATTTGTAATGAATAACAGACGTAACTATACTCAATCATTTCTCATACTTAGTCTAACATAACTATTATAATCGATCACCATAAGGTAAACATTTAATATAATCTTCCATAAAATCCCAATTAGGCTGACCATTTTTACCTTTTGGCAATTTTATAACAGTTGAATTCATATTTTCTAATATCCATTTTCTACCATAAGAATATCTATATTTTTCTCTTTTAATGATTGTACAAATAAACAATACAAAAATAGATTTAATAAATCTTGTCCCGAAGTGCTCTTATCATTAATAAATGGTAAAATATTACCATTTCTTTGCCGTTTCGGTTACGGACAAATATTTCATTGCATTAGCACCTCGTTTATAAATATAGCACATTATCGGCAAAAAAGCGATGGCAAAAACATCGGAAATATAATATTTTTGCCGATACCGGAAAGAACTATGTTTTTATTATGATTTACCGCTTATGCGATTTACTTTTTTCCGCGCTCGGTTATCACCGCGCCGCACGGATATTTACTGTCCGCAGTCAGAATTATTTCGCCGATCGAGTCGGCTGTTACGCGCCCGCTACGCGGGTTTTTCACGGATAATATATGACCTTTAACCGACGCTTCGACGTCCGAATATTCGAACGCAAGATCGCAACCATCCGTTTCGCAATCGACGAGTTTTAAGTTTTTGCAATAACAAAGCGGTTGCGTGCCTATTATTTTACAATTTATAAGCGTAAGGTTTTCGGAATACCAGGCGAGATATTCGCCTTTTACGACCGAATTTCTGACGGTTACGTTCTTCGAGTGCCAGAACGCGTCTTTCGTGTCGAACGTGCTGTTTTCGATCGCAACGTTTTCGACGTACTGAAACGAGTACTTGCCCCTGAATTTTATTCCGTCGAGCTTCAGACCCGACGACAGCAAAAACAGATATTCGCTTTCTATGTCGCAATCTTTCATGATTACGTCGCGGCATTTCCACCCGAATTCGGGCGAAACGATCTTGGTGCTCAGGATATTCACGTCGCCGCATTCCCTGACCGCTTTTATGCCGAGCATAGCGGAATTTTCGATCTTAAGTCCGTGAGTATACCAGAGCGCGGCGCGGCACTTATCCGTCATCGTAACGCCGTCGAGTTCCGCCCTTTCATTGTGCCACAGCGGATAACGGAGATTCATAAAACAGGATTCGAGCTTAACCTCGCTCGCTTCCTTAAGCGCAGATTCTCCGTCCGCCTCGCCGTCGAACGTACAATTTCTGAGCAGAACGCCATGCGCCGCATACAGATCGCGTTCGTTCGGAAAATTTTTGTTCTCGATAATCTTCATCGAAAAAATTATAACATTATGTTCGGGCGGTGTCAAATATTTATGCCTTGCGGGCATTCGAGCTTTTTGATTATATTGTTTTTTAATAAAAAAGGAAACTTTGGAGAGGATACGACACAATGTCTTAGAGGAGCTCGTACATTATGGCACTTTTTCATGCGCTGAAAAAGTGCCGCAAAAAGGCGTCGGGGACACTTCCGATGTGTCCCCGAACCCCCGCAGACGGGCC
>CANDJX010000055.1 GCA_947385185.1 uncultured Clostridia bacterium | reverse complement strand
AAGTCGTCTGCGGGGGTTCGGGGACACATCGAAAGTGTCCCCGACGCCTTTTTGCTTAGCTTTTTCGGCGCACGAAAAAGCGTAAAATACACGAGCTTACAGCTCGATATTGCGTCATGCCTCGCACGGGGGTTTACACCGTAAAATAAAAAACGAACGCAAGTTAAAATAATGACTTGCGTTCGTTATCGTTTTCGTTATCTTTATCTTAAATCGAGAACTTTAAGTATCCCATATTTTACGCTTTGCCTGCGCAGCCGAGAACGTCTACGAGTTTGTGACGAACGAGCTCTTTGATGTTGGCTCTTGCGGGCTTGAGGTATTCTCTGGGGTCGAACTTATCGGGATGTTCGGCGAAGAACTTTCTGATCGTACCCGTCATCGCAAGGCGAAGGTCGGAATCGATGTTTATCTTGCAGACCGAAAGTTTAGCGGCTTCGCGGAGCTGTTCTTCGGGAACGCCGATTGCGTCCGGCATCTTGCCTCCGAACTGATTGACCATTGCGACATAGTCCTGAGGCACGGACGAAGAACCGTGGAGGACGATGGGGAAGTCGGGCAATCTCTTGCTTACTTCTTTGAGAATGTCGAAACGGAGAGCGGGGGGAACGAGAATACCCTTCTCGTTGACCGTGCACTGCTCGGGCTTGAATTTATAAGCGCCGTGCGAGGTGCCTATCGCTATAGCGAGCGAGTCTACGCCGGTCTTGGAAACGAATTCTTCGACTTCTTCGGGCTTGGTATAAGAGCCTTCGCCCTCTACTACGACTTCGTCCTCGATTCCCGAAAGGGTGCCGAGCTCGCCTTCGACTACGACGCCGTGGTCGTGAGCGTATTCGACGACTTTCTTCGTCAGCGCGATATTGTCCTTGAATGAATGGCTCGATCCGTCGATCATGACCGATGTGAAGCCGCCGTCGATGCAGGCTTTACAGGTCTCGAAATCGGGACCGTGGTCGAGATGAAGAACGACGGGAATCTCGGGGCATTCGAGGACTGCCGCTTCGACGAGCTTCACGAGATAGGTGTGGTTTGCGTATGCGCGCGCACCCTTGGAAACCTGAAGAATAACGGGAGCTTTCTCTTCACGGCACGCTTCGGTGATACCCTGAACGATCTCCATGTTGTTTACGTTGAAAGCGCCGACGGCATAACCGCCTTTGTACGCTTTCTTAAACATTTCGGTACTTGTTACTAAAGGCATAATATTCCTCCATAGAATTTTGTTCTCTATTCGGTATTATACTACGAAACCGCATTATTTTACAAATGTTTAAGCGCTGTTTTTGAAAAAAATCAATAGACTTTTCGGGTCAGACGGGGTATAATATATACGAAATAAATCAACGGAGATATAAATCATGCTCGATCCGAGAATTACTCAGCTTGCAAGAAATCTGGTCAACTATTCCGTCGCCGCGAAAAAAGGCGATAAAGTGCTCATCGAAGCCACCGACGTGGATACCGAAATGGTCACGGAACTGGTCAAAGCGGTATATGCCGTCGGCGCGTATCCGTTTGTCGAAACGTACAAAGGCAAAGTCAACGCCGCGGTCATAAGCGGAACGAGCGAGGAGCATTCCCGCCTTATGGCGGAGTATGCGAAATACCGCATGGAAAGAATGGACTGTTATATCGGCGTGCGCGGAAACGAAAACGCGTACGACCTGTCCGGAGTTCCCGACGCGAAAACTGATATTTACAAACGGCTTTATTCCTATCCCGTTCATCACGAGATCCGCGTAAACAAAACGCGCTGGGTCGTACTTCGTTATCCGAACGATTCCATGGCGCAGCTGTCCGGCGTCCCGACCGACGAATTCGAAAAGTATTATTTCGACGTATGCTGCATGGATTACGCCAAAATGGACAGAGCTATGGACGCGCTCAAAAATCTTATGGACAGGACGGATAAAGTCAGACTCGTCGCGAAGGATACCGATCTGACGTTCTCGATAAAAAACATTCCCGCGGTCAAGTGCTCGGGGCGCATGAATATTCCGGACGGAGAAGTGTATACCGCGCCCGTCCGCGATTCGGTAAACGGGCGCATAACGTATAATGTGCCGAGCATCGAGAACGGAATAAAGTTCGAAAACGTCTCGCTTAAATTCAAAAACGGAAAGATAGTCGAAGCAACGGGGAATTATCCGGAAAAAATCAACGCCGTATTCGACACCGACGAAGGCGCGAGATACGTCGGAGAGTTTGCTCTCGGCGTAAACCCGTATATTACCGAGCCCATGGGCGATATTCTGTTCGACGAGAAAATAGCCGGGTCGATACATTTTACGCCCGGATGCTGTTACGAGGACGCATACAACGGCAATCAAAGCGCGGTGCATTGGGATCTCGTTCTCGTCATGACGCCCGAACGCGGCGGCGGAGAGATATATTTCGACGACGTTCTTGTCCGTAAAGACGGGCTTTTCGTAATGCCCGAACTGAAGTGTCTTAATCCCGAAAACCTCAAATGACCGCAAACCGTTGACAGAAATATAAATATCTGATATATTTGATATATTATCGATAATGATTATCAATTAGGATATTATGCAAAGAAACACCGCTCAAAAACGTCGGGTCTTGGATATTCTGACGCAAATGGCAAACCACCCGAGCGCCGAAGCCGTTTACGCCGCAGTTCACGGAGCTTACCCGAGTATAAGCAAAGCGACCGTATACCGTATTCTCAAAGACGAATCGGTATGCGGCAATCTGCTTGCCGTCGACATACCGCGCGACGTCAATCGTTACGATCATCGCACCGATCCGCATTGGCATATCAGGTGCAGACGTTGCGGGAAGGTAGCCGACGTGGAGATAGGAGCCGGGAGTATAAACGTCGGTACGATCCCCGACGGTTGGAGCGTAGAGCGCATGGGCATATCGTTTGAAGGACTTTGCCGGGAGTGCGCGGGACTTACGGACGGCGAATGACCGTCCGATTTACTTTTAAGGAAATCGATTATGATAGATTCGCATTGCCATCTGACCGACGACAGGTACGACGTCGACGAAATAGTTAAGTCATTCGGGTCGGACGGACTCGAAGCCGTAGTTACGGTCGGGTACGATACATCTTCGTCCGTCGCCGCGGTAAGACTTGCCGAAAAGTATGAAAGAGTATTCGCCGCCGTCGGCATTCATCCGAGCGAACTGACGCATGAGGACGGATTCGACGGTATAATTCCTTTGTTGACGCATCCGAAGGTCGTGGCTTACGGCGAGATAGGTCTGGATTATCATTGGGACGAACCGGACAGGGAAGTACAGAAAAAGAAATTTATCGAACAACTCGAAATAGCGTCCGCGGCGCGTCTGCCCGTAATAATCCACTCGCGCGACTGCGACGGCGATATGCTTCCGATCCTGAAATCGTTTGCTCCGCGGCTTACGAGCGGAGTCGTAATGCATTGTTTTTCTTCGTCGGCGGAGCTTGCGAGGGAATACGTCAGACTCGGGTTTTACATATCTTTTGCGGGCACGGTTACGTTTAAGAACGCAAAAAAAGGCGAAGCGATAAGATCCGTTCCCGATGAGCTTCTTCTTGCCGAAACCGATTGCCCTTACCTTGCGCCGACTCCGCGTCGCGGTGAAACCAATTATCCCGCTTACGTTCGTTATACCATTGAAAAATTAGCCGAAGAACGCGGTACTATGTTTGACATAGTAGAGAAATTGACGGCAAACAATGCAAAAAGAGCGTTTTTCAAGATGCAAGGCGGTGAAAAATGAAACTTGTCATTCAACGCGTGCTGTCTGCGCGTCTGACCGTAGACGGCGAAGAAATAAGCAAAACAGGCAAAGGACTGGTCGTATATCTCGGCGTGGGCAAAGGCGATACCGAAGCGGACGCGGACGTTGCCGTCCGTAAAATATCCAATCTCCGCGTTTTCGAACGCGAAGGAAAGATGGATCTGTCCGCACTCGGCGTCGGCGGAGAAATTCTGCTCGTGTCGCAGTTTACGCTTTACGGCGATTGCCGGAAGGGAAACCGTCCGAGTTTTACGGAAGCCGAGGATCCGACCCGCGCGAACGAGTTATACGAGTATACCGCGGCGCGACTTGCCGACACCGGGCTTAAGGTCAAAAAGGGCGTGTTCGGCGCGGATATGAAGATAGAACAGACGAACGACGGACCGGTCACGATCATATTCGACACGCGGCATTGAAGTTTTAACGATTTTTACCGTATTTTATAAAAAATTCAACGCACCGCATTGACAATCGACGCGCGTTGTGATATAATTTGATTCAATGGCTACAAGGAAAGTAAAACTCAGCGGCAGAGATTCGAATATTCACGTTAAGCGCAAATATGCGAAAAAGATAGGCGTAAAAGCTCCGACGAGGCTCAGCAAAGCTCAGCTCGACGAAGCTGTGCGCCGTCGCGAATTGGAACTCGGACTTACCAGGCATAAGTTTAATCTGTACGAATTTTCGCCCGAAGAACGTCGCACGCTCGTGAGCAACGCGACCCCGCGCACGCATATGCAGATGTTTGCGGGATATTTTTGCCCGTTCAGAGAGGGCGACGGCGTTCTGCGTCGCGATCCGTTCAAAGACACTCCGGAATCGGACGTGTACGTTTCGGAGGAAAACGTCAGGTCTTTCAATATCGTCGCCGGAGACCGCGTTGTGGGCGATATAGGTCTTGTCCCGGGCAATCGGATCAAGATCCTTCGTCGTTTGCGGTATTTGAACGAAGAACCCGCCAAGCCTATGAGAAGGGTGTTGTTCGAAGATCTGGAATCTTACGAGCCGAGTATTCCCATAGGAATAGAAGGAAATAACGCCATACTGAAACTGCTCACGAACGTGCTTTCGCTCGTCGGCGGTCGTTCCGTTTGCGTCACGTCGGTGTCCGATTCGGATACTCCCATGCTCGAACAGGTCGCGCTGGATATTCTGAAAGGACTGTATATATCGTTCGGCGGCGAAGTATTCGGAATTTTCGAGAACGTAAGCGAAAAAATTTCGGAAGAACTCGACCCGTTGCTTAACCCCGAAGCGGTCGTTCTCGACGGCGATAGGTCGGAATATCCGTATATGCTCGAAATGATGAAGCGTTCGGTCGAGCGCGGCATACCTGCGGTCGCGGTGATATATGCGCCTTGCGTGGACGTTACCGATTTCGTCGAAGCCGTCAAAGCCACGAAAACGGCGTCTTTGACCGTGATAGTGGTGGGCGGCATGACCGAAACGGACGGCAGAATAATAATCAGGGACGGCGTAGTGCTTGTGGACGAACTCGTCAGCGCCGGGCGTTCGGACGATCCGTTCTCGCGCAAAAAGCTCGAGCGGCTTAAAAAAGACGGCACTCCGGACGAGCTTCTTTTGCAATTTACGGACTTCGGAAAATGAGCAGAATATCATTCCTCGGCGATAAATATACGCATACGTACGCCGCCGCGCTCAAAGTCGCAAAGGGCGGCGACGAACTGATCGGATTCAATACTGTTTACGAATCCATAGCCGCGGTCACGAACGGAAAAAGCGATTATGCGATCGCGCCTATAGAGAACTCGTGCGGAGGCAGCATAGCCGATACGCTCGACGCGCTTTGGACGTTGCCGCTTTATATAACGAAAGAAACGGTGCTCGCCATTCCTCAGAACCTCGTAGGTCTCGAAGGGACGGATAAACGCGATATAAAAGTGATTTACTCGCATCCTCAGGCGATTTCTCAATGCAACGATTATTTGCTCGAGACTTTCGCGGATGCGGACGTGATAGCGGTATCGAGCACGGCGCAGGCGTTGTCGCTCGTGAAAGATAAAAGCACCGCGGCGATCGCCAGAACTGCGGGCGAAGGACAGGTCATACTCGACGGCGAAATAGAGGACGTCAAGAACAACGCCACTCGTTTCGTTATGCTTTCGGGAGAACCGACGGAGCGCGGAAACAAATGCAGCGTCGTTTTCGAAACGAGGAACAAGCCGGGCGCGCTCGTGGAAGCGCTCGAAGCGTTAAACGGTTTCGGACTTAACTTGTGCAAAATCGAATCGAGGCCGCACAAATCCGTGCTCGGACGTTATGTATTTTTCGTCGATTTCGACTTCGACGGCACGGACAGGGAACTTGCCGAAGTGCTCGGCGTGCTTGCGAGGACTACGCTCGCAATCAAATTTTTGGGACGTTACGGCTCGGTATAAAGCCGAAAATAATCAGGAATACAAAAGGACGCACGCGTTTGCTTCAGGCGAGCGGAAGTGCGGTCCGGGGCGTCGCTTTTTATAACGAAAAAGGCGGCGAAGGAGCATAAATGGGTATTATCAAATGGATTTCCGAGGGCGATAATCGCAGACACCTCAAGAAGATCGGCAAGCTCGTCGATAAGATCAATTCGTACGAGCCGGCATATTCGGCAATGACCGACGACGAGCTCAAAGCAATGACGGGCAAGTTCAAGGAAAGACTTGCCGCCGGCGAAACGTTGGACGGTATTCTTCCCGAAGCGTATGCGGTCGTCCGCGAGGCGTCTCGGCGCGTCACCGGGCTTCGTCATTACGACGTACAGATGATGGGCGGCATCGTGCTTCATCAGGGGCGTATCGCGGAGATGAAGACCGGCGAAGGTAAAACGCTTACCGAAACTCTTCCTTCGTACCTCAATGCCCTTACGGGGAAAGGCGTTCACATCGTCACCGTCAACGATTATCTTGCAAAGCGTGACGCGGAATGGATGGGAAAGATTCCGCGTTTCCTCGGCATGACCGTCGGCGTCGTTTATCCGAATCAGAGTCGGGAAGAAAAGCGCAAGGCGTACGCCTGCGATATTACTTACGGAACGAATAACGAATTCGGTTTCGACTACCTGCGTGACAATATGGTCGTTTACGAAAATCAGAAGATGCAGCGCGGGCATAATTTCTGTATAGTCGACGAGGTGGACTCCATTCTTATAGACGAAGCGAGGACTCCTCTCATCATAAGCGGCAAGGGCAAGGATTCGAGCACGCTTTATCAGTCCTGCCAGCGCTTCGTCCGCAGACTTCGCGAATCCACCAACGTGGACGAAGAAGGCAAAGTAATCAACCAGAACGAGGAAGCGGACGGGGATTACGAGATCGACCATAAAAAACGCGCTATATCGCTTACGCTCAACGGTATCATTCGCGCCGAACGCGATTTCGGCATAGAGAATCTTGCCGACGCCGAGCACAGCGAACTCAACCATTATATCAACAACGCGCTCCGCGCCAATTATATAATGAAAAAGGACGTGGATTATATCGTCAAGGACGGCGAGATCGTTATCGTCGACGAGTTTACCGGACGTCTGATGCCCGGACGCCGTTACAGCGACGGACTTCATCAGGCTATCGAAGCGAAAGAAAACGTCAAGATACAGGGCGAGAATATGACGCTCGCGACCGTTACGTTCCAGAACTATTTCCGTCTTTATACCAAACTGTCGGGCATGACCGGTACGGCAAAGACGGAAGAAACCGAGTTCAAAGGTATTTACGGGCTTGACGTCGTAGTCATTCCGCCCAACATTCCCAGCCGCCGAATCGACGAAACGGATAAGGTATTTGCGTCCGAGGACGCGAAACTGCGTAGCGTCGTCGCGGACATCAAAGAATGTGCGGGCAGAGGTCAACCCGTACTCGTAGGCACGACGAACGTCGAAAAGAGCGAGGAGCTTTCCAGAATGCTCCGTAAGGATAAGATAATCCACAACGTTCTCAACGCAAAGAACCATGAGAAAGAGGCGGACATCGTCGCTCAGGCGGGACGCTTCGGCGCGGTTACGATCGCCACCAACATGGCGGGTCGAGGCACAGATATACTGCTCGGAGGAAACGCCGAATTCCTTGCCAAAAACAAGATGAAAAAGGAAGGCGTGCCCGAGGAAATCATCGAACTTGCTTCTTCGCATATGACAGTCGAGCCGGAAGACGTATTCGCCGTTCCTTCCGCCGAACGCAACGCCGCGGGAAGCGAAATACTCGAAGCGCGCGAAACGTACGGCAAGCTGTATAACGAGTTCAAGGAACAGACGGATAAGGAAAAAACCGAGGTCGAGGCGGTAGGCGGACTTCGGATAATAGGTACCGAGCGTCACGAATCGCGCCGTATCGACAACCAGCTCCGCGGACGTGCGGGACGACAGGGCGACCCCGGTTCGTCGGTATTCTATCTGTCGGTCGACGACGAAATGATCAAGCTGTTCGGCGGGGAGCGTATCAAGCGTCTTGCCGAGTATATTTCGGGCGAGGACGATACGCCCATCGAATCTCGTATGCTTTCGGGGGCTATCGAAATGGCGCAGAAACGCCTCGAAGGCATCAACTACAGTAAGCGACTCAACGTCCTCGAGTACGATAACGTCATGAATACTCAGCGTAAGATTATTTACGGCGAACGCGACAAAGTGCTCAGAGGCGAGAGCGTTCACGAACAGATTCTTACCATGCTTAAAGATCAGGCGTTCAAGGTCGTAAAGAAATATACGAATCCCAAAACGGACTGGAACGAATGGGATAACGAGGGACTCAACCGCGCTATCGCACAGCAACTTGCGATCGTTCCGAAAGGCGAAGTGTTCTTCTCCGATACCGTTCTTTCGTCGCTGTCGGCGGAAGAAGTGGGCGAAAAGCTCGCAGGTTCCGTCCTCGGCAGATACGACGAAATTTGCCGTCAGGCGGACGAAGTCGGTTTCAACCTCGCCGAGTTCGAACGCAATCTGTTCCTCCGCGTGATCGATAATCAGTGGATGGCTCACATCGACGAGATGGACGATCTTCGCCGCAACGTCGGTCTTTACGCTTACGGACAACAGGATCCCGTCATGGTGTATAAGAAAGAAGGCTATGAGATGTTCGGCGACATGACGGGCAGGATACAGGAACATATCGTAGGCAACCTTACGCATATTTCCGAAATCAAACGCGACGAAAAAGTACAACAGCGTAAGCAGGTCGGCGAGGAAGTACGCGCATCCGCAGGCGACAATTCGGCTAAATTCACGGAAAGCAAAGAAACTATCGTAAAGGCAAAATTGCCTTCCCGTAACGAACCGTGCCCTTGCGGAGCTTGTTGGCCGGACGGTACGCCCAAAAAATATAAGGATTGTTGCGGAAAAAATGCTGGCTGACGATCTCAGAATAAAAATCAAAGAAATGAAAAGCAAATTCGACGGCATCGAAAGCGCCGCCGATTTGCCTGTTTTGAAGAGCCGTTACGAGGAACTGAGGAAAGAACAGGAAGATCCCGAACTGTATTCGGACTTAAAACGCGCGGAACAGATAAACAAAGAGGCGAAAAACGCAGGCGACAAGATCGAAGCGATAGAAAAAATGAGAACGGATCTGTCCGATCTCGACGGATTGCTCGATATGGCGGCGTCGGAGAACGACGAGGAATCGCTTGCCGAGGTCGCCGCCGAACTCGATAAACTCGTCGAGCCGCTCGAACGCCTGCATATTCAGTCCCTTCTCAAAGGCGAATACGACTCGTGCAACGCGATTCTTACTTTGCACGCGGGCGCGGGCGGAACGGAAGCGCAGGACTGGACGAGTATGCTGTACAGAATGTATCAGATGTTTTGCGACAAAATGGGGTACTCTTACGAAGAACTCGATTTTCTTCCCGGCGACGAGGCGGGCATAAAGACCGTTACGTTCAAGGTCAGCGGCGATAACGCTTACGGATACTTAAAAGCGGAAAAGGGCGTGCACAGACTCGTTCGTATTTCGCCGTTCGATTCCAACGCGCGCCGTCATACTTCGTTTGCGAGCCTCGAGGTCATGCCCGAGATCGAAAACGATACGGAAATCAAGATCGAAGACAAGGATCTGCGCATAGATACGTACCGCAGTTCGGGCGCGGGCGGTCAGCACATAAACAAGACCGACTCCGCCGTCCGCATTACGCATATCCCGACCGGTGTCGTAACGAGCTGTCAGACGCAGCGCAGTCAGACGCAGAACAAAGAATACGCCATGCGTATGCTCGTAAGCAAACTCGTAGAGCTT
>CANDJX010000054.1 GCA_947385185.1 uncultured Clostridia bacterium | reverse complement strand
GAGATTCCTGTAAGTGACTGGAGTTCAGACGTGTGCTCTTCCGATCTTGCGCTTCATGAGCGGTTTGCCCGTGCGCGGGTCTTTCAGTTCGGGGAACTCGTTGAGAACGTCGGTCATTTCGTTGCCGCGTTCGCCGCAGCCTACGTACACGATTATGTCCGCGTCCGCCCACTTCGCGAGCTGGTGCTGAACGACGGTTTTGCCGCTTCCGAACGGACCGGGAACCGCCGCGACGCCTCCGCGGGCTATGGGAAAAAGCGTATCGATGACGCGCTGACCGGTAACGAGCGGTTCGCTCGGCGACATCTTGGACTTATACGGTCTGCCGCGTCGCACCGGCCATTTCTGAAGCATGGTCACGTTCGTCTTGCTCTTGCCGTTTTCAACGACGGCAACCGTTTCGTCTACGGTGAATTCTCCCGCTTCGATTTTCGAAATAACGCCCTCGACGCCGTAAGGGATCATGATTTTACAGTCGACGATCTCGTTTTCGTGCACGACGCCGATTATATCTCCGGCGACGACATTATCTCCCTTCTTTACCGTCGGTTCGAACTTCCATTTCTTTTTATGGTCGAGCGCGGGAATATCTATTCCTCTCCCGATACGCGATCCGCTCGCTTCGACGAGCTTTTCGAGCGGACGCTGTATGCCGTCGTAGATCCCTTCCATAAGTCCGGGTCCGAGTTCGACGGACAGCGGCGCACCCGTGGTGAAAACGTCCTCGCCCGGTCCGAGCATACTCGTTTCTTCGTATACCTGAACGGACGCCTTATCGCCGCGAAGCTCGATGACCTCGCCGATAAGACGCTTTTCGGATACGCGCACGACGTCGTACATTTTGACGTCCGCCATTCCCTCCGCCACGATAAGCGGTCCGGAAACCTTGACTATTTTTCCTGTAGATTCGCTCATTGAAAGTTCTCCGTATTTCAGTCGCCGAGAATGTCGGCGCCGATAGCTTTCTCGACGTCCCGCCGTATGCTTGCTTCCCCGTAACCCGTACTGCCGAGGCAGGACGGAATGGGGATGACGCACGGATACGTAAGATTTTTGAGTTCTTCGAGTTCTTCCGGCATTGTCGCCGCAAGCTGTTCGGTCACGAATATTATTGCGTATTCGCCCGACTTCACTTTATTTTTAAGCACCGTTTTCGCGTTGCTCCCATCCGCTTCGAAAGCGTCCGCTCCTATGGCGCGGAACGCGAGCGCGGAATCTATATCGCCGATAACGGCTATTTTACCCGATCCGGTCATAGACGGCTCTGAGCCTCCTTTTTATCTCGCCTTCCGCGTTGTTCTTCAGACACACGAGCACGGTGCGCACGGTTTTTATCTCGAGGAGCGCGCGGTGAAAATAATTGATAAACGGATTTTTCGACAGAAAATCGTCGCGTCCCGCAAGCGTTAAGGCGTACAGATATTCGTCGATGCCCGTTTCGAGTTCGGTAATCGCCGCCGCGCCTTTTTCCACACCCGCGAACACGTCGGAGTATTCGCTCCTCGCATAAAACAGATTGAACGCTTCCGCCGTCCCGTCGAGCGCTTTCGTCATTTCGCCGAGGTCGAGCGATCCTCCGCGAATAAAAAGTTCGGGCAACGATTTACGATCTCCGAGCGCTCTCAGTCGGAACAGCGTAAGCAGATTTTTCAAATCTATCTCGCTTTTTACGTATTTCGTAAGGCTTTTATCGCCCTTTGCTTCCATAAGCGAATATTCGTACATCGCCGACGTGATGCGCATATCGATCGCGCGCGGCGAAAGCGGCGCTGTTTCGCCCTCCTCGTCGAGCGCTTCGAGAACGTCCGCAAGAACGTCGGGCAATTCAGAATAGTTTTTGTCCGCAACCGCGGATGACACGTCGGTAAACCCGCCGTAAAGCGCGCGCGACACGTCCGCGTTCGCCGTCCTGCCCTTATAAGCCGCTTTGGCGTTATGAAACACGAACGGGGCGAGCAGAACGTTGTTCACTTTCCCGCCTATGGAGTTTTCCCGAACGAACGACACGAGTTTTTCGGTTTCGGCGGCAAGCAGAGAATCGACCGTGATCTCGGTCAGTCCCTCGCCCCAGCCGTAATCCTGCAGAACGCGGAGCGCGTCGGGATACCCCGCGTCGATAAGCCGCCGCAGACGGTCGCCGTCCATAAGGAATTTGGCGTTGTATGACGCCAGAGTATTGGCGTATATTTTACTCGCGTATGCCATTGTTTTCAACCGAAAAGCGCGGTAAGCACTTCCGTTTCGCACTCCGTTTTCACTTCGCCTATAAGCGAGGACAGCGTGAGATCGATCTCACAGCTCTTTCCTATTATTACTATACCGTACCGTCCGTCCGCAGCCTCGGACGAAAGCGTAAGTTTTTTCCCGATACGCTTCGCCACGCTTTCCAACCATTTCGCATCCAACCGTTTTTTGTCGTCATCCGCAACGGCGATCGCGTCGCCGTCCGTCGCGTACTTTTCGAGCAGCCTCGCGTAAAGAGCGCGATAATCGCCCGAAGGAAGCGCCGCGAGCTTCTCGTAAGCCCGCGCGTACGCCTCGTCCATGACACGACGTCTTAAGGCAAGCGACGACATACGCGCGTCGAGTCCGGCGACGGTCAGTCTGCGCGCCACTATCGCTTCCTTTTCTCGGGAAAGCGAAGAAATACGCGCCGACTCCGCTTCGACAAAGCCCGATTTTATGTTTTCGAGCTTTACGGCTTTCGCCGCGTCTGCGCGCGAAATTATGCCGTCCGCGGCGGCTTTGGCTTCGGCTGTTATGACAGACGTTATTTTTTCCGATCCATTCATAGCGATTTATCAGACGACGCCGAGGATGGAAATAAGGAAAGCAAGGATCGCGAAGAATTCGACGAGCGCGGTCATCATTATCGATTTACCGACCTGTCCGTCCTGCTTGCCTACGAGATTGATACAGCTTACTGCGACGTTACCCTGTCCTATCGCGCTGATAAGACCGACTATGCCTATGGGCGCGCACATCGCAAGATAAGTCAGTCCCGTTTCGAGCTCGAGCGCGAGAGGCGTGCCGAGCGCGCCGATATTGGCGAGCAGGACTATCGCGACGACGAAGCCGTATATCGCCTGAGTGGCGGGCAGAAGCTGAAGTACGAGAACCGTACCGAATTTGCTCGGGTCTTTGCTGAGCAAAGCCGCCGACGCCTGACCCGCGCGGGATACGCCGATGACGGAACCGATGCCGGCGCACATTGCGACAGCCGCGCCGAGGCAGGCAAAGAAAAATCCTAATGTCATATTATGTTTCCTCCCGGAATGTTATCTTTTTTTGTTCAGGCAAACCTGACGTATCTGGTTTTGCTTCCGAGCGGAACGAACGTATGTCCGTCGCCCGTGTAGAACTTGCCGTAGAATTCGAGATATTGAAGCCGCGCATTATGCACGTACGCCGACAGCACTCCCATCGCCATGTTGAAAGCGTGGAGTACGACGGCAAGCACGACCGCGATCGGAATGACTGCGACTCCGAAACCGGATACCATTTCTATTATTATGTTGAACGCGAACGCAATCGCGCACGACGCTATGGTTATGCCGAAAAGTCTGGCGTAAGACAGCACGTCGGACAGAATATTCACAATGCCGTACAGCCCGGACAGTCCCGTGATTATCTTGCCGCCTATGCTCGGTTTTTTGCGTCCCTTGGTAAGCACCGTACCCGCAAGCCCCGCCGCCATGATTATAAGCCCGGGCACGAGAAGGGACGAAAACGCTTCGGGATAAGATTTTATCACGAACATACCGTCCTTGGGATTGCCGAGCCAAAGCACGAGCAGGAATACGCCGACGTAAGTCACGATCTGGAAACCGTCGTCGAAAAGCGCGTCGGTTATCCTCCCTTTCGTTATGTTTCCCGCAAAATGCAGACAATAACCGCACGTGATGTGAACGACGCCGAACAGCAAACTGAGTATCATAAGCTGAATGGGGTCGTCCATGGGGTTGAACCACAGCGCGGAAGGCACGCCGGTCGCGCCGAACAGCCCGGCTATATCGCCGAACGACAATCCGAATACGCTCCCGAAAAGTATACCCCACGCTATCGCGGCGACGCTCGAATACCCGATAAGGAGCATGAGATTTTTCATTCCCTTTTCGGGCTTCATTATTTTGACCGCGAGGAACGCGCCGAGAGTAAGCACTATGCCGTAGCCCATATCCGCAGTCATAAGCCCGAAGAACACGAAGAAAAAGAACGCGGTGAACGGGCTCGGATCGAACTCGAAATACGAGGGCGGCGAATAACCGTCTGTAAGCGCCTGATACGGCGCGAGGATTTTGTTTTCTTTATATAACGTGGGCGGATCGTCGCCTTCCTTTACGTCGTCGATCAGAATCGCGACCGCCTCTCCCGCCTTTTCGACCTCGCTTACGAGCGCTTCGGCGCTCGGCTTCGGAACCCAGCCTTCCGCAACGAACGTCGACGCAGTCGCCGGGTACGCGTTCGAAGCCGCGGCTTTTTCGGCTTCTATCATATAAAAGTCGTGCAGTTTTTTTATGTCGCTCACATCGTCGTTGAACGCCAGAATCCCGTCGATCGCGCTTTTTTCGCAAGCCGAAAGCGCAGCGATTTCTTCGTCGTTTTTGCGTATGAGCTCCTCGGCGCTCCCGTCCTCGTTTATTCCGCAGACCGAAAGTCCGTGCGCGGAAAGTATTTCCGAAACGCGTTCCTTATCCGACTTCAGAGCGACGACGCCGACGAGGTTGCACGATTTCGGTCCGCCGTAAGGCGCGGTCATCGCAAACTCCGATAGCGCTCCGATTGCGGCGGCGGTCACTTTGCCGCTTGCCAGAACGGAATACGCTTTGTCGGTTTCACGGAATTCGGAGAACTTTTCGGGACACGCGAGATACGGCGCAAGCTGTTTATTCCTCGCCGCGAGCTTGCTTATCGCCGAACGATATTCCGTCCCGAGAGATACAAGCCGCCCGATCTCGTCCGTTTTCGCTAATATATCTTCGGCTCGCGCTCCCGCTTCGTCGAGTTCTTCGGCGCTCGAGAAAAAACGCGCCGATTTTATTTTTATCGGCTCGTGAGTAACAGCCGGATCCGTCGTTTTGGCTTTTCCGGCTTTTTTGATTATATCCGCCACGCGGGCGTTTGCCGACGCGACCGCGTCTACGGCGACGGCGCAACGCGCTTTGAGCGTAAGAAACTTTTCGACGTCCGTGTCGTTCGACGCCGCGGCAAAAGGCACGGGCGAAGCCGATACTTCGAACTTACCCGATTTTGCCAGTACGTCGGTTATGTCCGCCTGCCGGCTTTTCAGCCCGACAATGCGGAGTTTCTGCATTTCGACAAGCGCCATATCTTATAATTCGAATACCTTTTTAATAATTATTTCCGCAGCCGCGTCTATATTCTTTTCCGCTTTCTTCTTAAGTTCGGCATTCTCTTTTTCGGTAGCGGCAATGAGTTCCGCCGCTCTCCTTTCGCCTTCTTCGCGCGCTTCGGCAAGGCTCGTCGCCGTAAGCTTTTTCGCGCGCTCGCTCTCCTCGGCGATAAGCCGTTCGGCTTCCGCGCCGGCGGACGCGTTGATTTCCGCCGCTTTCGCTTCCGCGGCTTTTATTATTTCCGCCGCCTGTGCCTCGGCTTCGGTTATGTCGGACATTATGTCCTTTATAGTCTGATTGCTCATGCTTTGAAATACTTATCCTCGATCGCTTTGATCTTATTTATACGGCGGGTGTGTCTTTCCGCGCCCGAATATTCCGTAGTCAGAAATATATCCACTATCTTAAGCGCAAGCCCCGATCCGGTAACTCTGCCGCCGAGCGCAAGCACGTTGGCGTCGTTATGCAGTCTTGTCGCTTCCGCGGAAAAACAGTCGGTGACGTGCGCGCAACGTATGCCTCTTACTTTATTCGCGCACATACTGACGCCTATGCCCGTTCCGCATACGATTATGCCGCGTTCGCACTCGCCGCTCGCCACGGCTTCCGCCGCAGGCAAAGCATAGTCGGGATAGTCTGCCGCGCGATCGGGCGCCGTCAGTCCGAAATCGACGACGTCATGCCCTTTCGAGCAAAGCTCGGCTTTTATTATATCTTTGAGTTCTCTTCCCGCATCGTCGGCGGCAATTGCGATTTTCATGATTTCCTCTTGTTTTCGGCTTTTCTTTAATATATAATATCCGGATATTATTTATATTCGTCGCGGTAACGGTATACTTCGGTCAGAAGCGGCGCGCACATCGCCGAAATGGCGTTTGCAGCCGCGCGGTAAGCGTCCACGCCCCGTCCGAACGGATCGCATACGTCCTCGCCCGTCAACTCGCGCACCGTTCCTACGATACGGTATCTGCCGTCGCTCGCCGCGGCAAGATAAGAGAACGAATGCAGGAGCGCTTCGCGGTGATCTTCGGTCATGCACACTATCACGTCGGCGTTCTGTATGACGTCTATCGTAAGAAGCCGCGATTTATGCGGGCGCACCGAAATGCCCATTTCGAAAAGAACGCCCGCGGCTTCGGGTGTCATGGGCTTGCCGTTTTCGGCATAGATCCCCGCGCTCGAAACGTCGGCGACAGACGCGGCTTTTTCTTTTTTGAGCCAATCGGAAAAGAGCTGTTCCGCCATAGGCGAACGGCAGGTGTTTCCCGTGCATACGAACAGCACGTTTACTTTTTCTTTTTTCGTTTCGCTCATCTTAAATCACGTTTCCGTTTGAAAGTTTCATAAGTCTGGACATAAGCGTAGTGCCTATTCCTCCGAGAGGGACTCCCTCTGCGATTATGAGATCGTAGTTTTTTTTCTCCGCTTCGCGTATCTTTTCGAACAGACAGCTCGCGTAATCGCTTACGGTTTCGCCGACGACGGCTGTTTCCCGATCGCCGTATTCCGTAGCGTGCTCCGCCGTACAAAATATGATCGGGCGACGTCCGCGCTGCCGCGCCATCGTATCATAGTATCCGATGATAACCGAACTCATATTCTCGTAATACGCGGAAAAAGTAAGTTCCGCCTTAGGCACGAAATGCGTGGGGCTTTTGAGCGCGGACAGAGAATCGACCATGACAGATTCTTTATTGACCTTGCCGATCACGCGTTCGATGTCCGACGGATCCACCGATCCTGCGCGCATAATGCGCGGCACGCTTTCGGTCATATTTATTATGGTGCTTTCGAGCCCGAGCGGACACTTGCCGCCGTCGAGTATCACGGGCACCCTTCCGCACAGATCGTCGTAGACGTGCTCCGCCATGGTCGGCGAAGGGCGGGACGAAGTGTTCGCGGACGGAGCGCATACCGGCACGCCGGCTGCGCGTATAAGCGCAAGCGCTACGGGATGATCGGGCATTCTGACCGCGACGGTATCGAAGCCTGCGGTCACGATGTCGGGAACTATGCTCTTTTTCGGAAGTACGAGCGTAAGCGGACCGGGCATAAGCGCGTCGATCAGTCTGCGCGACTTCTCGTCCGTTTCCGCAACCGTTTCGATCTGCGCCTTATCCGCGACGTGAATTATAAGCGGGTTGGTCGCCGGTCTGCCTTTTGCGATGAAGATTTTTTCCGCAGCGGATGCGGAAAGCGCGCTTGCGCCCAATCCGTACACCGTTTCGGTCGGAAACGCCACCGTTTCTCCGTTACGAATAAGTCCGGCGCATTTTGCGATATTTTCTTCGCTCGGTTTCAGAATCACTGTTTCCATTTGTTTATCCTTCGGAAAATAAGGTAATAATCCTTACATGGCTGATTTTATCGACAAATGCGGTCTTAAACTGCTTATACTTCTCGCCTGGTGGATATTGCTGACTAAAATAGGAGTCGCCGCCGCGCCCAAAGTGCTCGCGTCCTTTTCCGCCGCCATGTGCACGGTCGGCATAATCGGCATAAAGCCGAAACCCGCGGAAGCGAAAAAACCGAAAGAGCGGCTGAAAGTAAGACTGAAAAAAATATTCGGTCAGGCGCTTACGCGCAAAAACGCACGACGGTTCGTCCTTACGGCGTTAATCCTGTTCGGCTTTTCTTTCTTCGTCGCTTACCCCGTCATCTTCTATATCGGAGCCGTCGTCAATATCGCCCTCACCGTCGCCTGCCTGTCCGCCCGCGACGCCTGAGTCGCGTTCCGCCGCAACGTCGGTATCGCCCGAACGCTCATCGTCGTCGTCCGCGTCTTCGGGCTTACCGAGGTCGGTATGCATGGGGCGAAGCAGATATGCGAGGATGAAAAACACCGCCGTCACGCAGGCGAACGCCACGGCAAGCACGCCGAACAGAATACCGTAATCGGTAAACAGATTGAAAAAAACAAGCGTGCCGAACACCGTCACGCCGACTATGCCGACGAGCGCGATTATCGCGAATATTCTTCTGAGAAGCTCCCTGTTCATACTTACTATATGTTATATCACAAAATAAAAGAAAAAAGCAAGCAAAAACGGCTTGACAAGCAATCTTTAATGTGCTATTATCTTGTTACAATTTCGATGAGGAGCGTCGAGCATCAGTAGCCGCAGGCACAAACAACCCTCCGCGGGGGCGTGTCGGCGAAAGGGCATCGTCGCCGAGGTCGCGACAGCCGTGCGGACGGCGGTTGCGGTCGGTCGCGGAAGATTAAGAGCTTCGCGACTGTCATACCGGAAAGGTATGGAGTGCATTGATTTATCGTTTACGGTATGCACCTTGTCGGAATTCGGCAAGGTATTTTATTTTTTCGGAATCTCCGCGCAAGCTCGGGCGAAGATTCCTGTCGGAGGATATATGAAACAGTTCAAAGTAGCTGTCGTAGGCGCGACCGGAATGGTCGGCAGAAAAATGTTGCAGGTTCTTGCGGAACGCAAATTCCCGATAAGCGAACTTTATCCGTTCGCTTCGTCCAAGAGCGCGGGAAGCGAGATCGAATATTGCGGTAAGAAATATACCGTTATCGAAACGAACGAGGAGAATATCAGAAAATACAGCCCCGAGATCGTTATTATGAGCGCGGGCGGAAAAGCAAGCGGTATATATTCCCCCATGTTCGCCGCGGCGGGCGGTATCGTAATCGATAACTCCGCATTCTGGCGCATGGACGAAAACGTGCCCCTCGTCGTTCCCGAAGTCAATCCGGAGGACGCGTTCAACCACCCGAAAGGCATAATCGCGAACCCCAACTGCTCGACCATTCAGGCTATGGTCGCTCTCGACCCGTTACATAAAGCGTTCGGTATCAAACGCGTTATTTACACCACGTTCCAGGCGGTTTCGGGCGCGGGCGTAAAAGGCTACGCCGATCTCGAAGCGGGCGTTAAAGCCGAGAGCGAAGGCGCGTGCATGCCGATCCCGCAGAAATTCCCGCACCCCATCGCGGGCAACTGCATACCCGAGATCGACGTTCTGCTTGACAACGGATATTATAAAGAAGAACAGAAAATGATCGACGAAACGCATAAGATCCTTCACGCGCCCGAGATCAAAGTCACCGCGACGTGCGTGCGCGTCCCGGTATATTACGGACACAGCGAGTCGATCAACGTCGAATTCGAAAAGCCGACCACGCCCGAAGCGGTGCGCGAAGTGCTTGCGAAAACGCCGGGCATCGTCGTTATGGACGACCCCGCAAACCACGTCTACCCCACCGCGCTCACGGCAGCCGATCACGACGAAGTTTACGTCGGCAGGATCAGAAAGGACTACACGGTCGAAAGCGGTATAAATATGTGGGTCGTTGCCGACAACATCCGTAAAGGCGCGGCAACCAACGCCGTCCAGATAGCGCAGCTTTTCATCGACCGTATGTGCAAAAGATAAACAAAGACGCATACCAACGCATAAATTATTATTGAAGAGGATAAAACAATGAGTATTTTTAAGGGGGTCGGTGTCGCGCTTGTCACGCCGATGACGGAAGACGGAATCAATTTCGACGAATACGGCAGACTGCTCGAACACGTGATCGGAGGCGGCGCGGACGCGGTGATCGTCGGCGGAACGACGGGAGAGCCCGCGACTATGACGGAAGAAGAACGCGTCGCGATGTTCAGGTTTGCGGTCAAAACCGTGAACCGCCGCGTGCCCGTCATTATAGGCAAGATCGGAAGAGCACACGTCTGAACTCCAGTCACTTA
>CANDJX010000053.1 GCA_947385185.1 uncultured Clostridia bacterium | reverse complement strand
ACACTGACAAGCACACTCTTTCCCTACACGACGCTCTTCCGATCTTGGAAGATACGCGAGGATATGCCAGAGAGTTTAATACCGATTATTGCAGACTATGGATGCGCGGACAGCATCCTGCGATTTCGTACTTTATCATAAGTACGGAGCGTTATGAAAAAAAGAGTCCGAACGGGACGTCATTTTATCCTTATAAATGGTTAAGTAAGTCTGAAGTTGAGGCGATAATGAAGTGCGCTGCGGAATCGGATATAATCGATTTACGTAAATTCGGAAATTATCAGATTTGCAGCGAGGGAAGAATACAGTCCGTTTTCGTTATGAATGAAATAGACGATTGGAATGACGAAGACAGGCCGCTCTTAGTAAAAATAGCGGACGACAAAGATTAGGATCTGTTCTAACAAAGTTTTTTATTACGTAGCGCATAAGGAGAATATTAATATGACTTTATTTGATAAAGCAATTGTTTTTGCAACAAATGTACATAGCGGAGCATTTAGGAAGGGAACAAAAATTCCATATATTGTCCATCCATTAGAAGCGGCGGCAATAGCAGCATCAATGACTTGTGATGAAGAAGTTATCGCCGCGGCTGTTTTACATGACGTTGTCGAGGATACACAGACAACGAAGGAACAGCTTGAAATTGAGTTTGGCAAGAGAGTAACCGAACTCGTTTGTGCAGACAGCGAAAATAAACGCGAGGAACTTCCTGCTGCCGCAACGTGGGAAATTAGAAAACAAGAAACGCTTGACTATATTCCTAATGCAAGCAAAGACGAACAAATAATAATCCTTGCCGATAAGCTATCTAATTTGCGCTCAATTTATCGGGACTACCTATCCATTAAAGACGAGCTTTGGAATAAATTTAACGTTAAAGAGAAATCCAAGCACTCTTGGTATTATACAAGTATTGCCGAGAATCTTGACGAGGTTAAAAATACCTGCGCTTTTAAAGAATACATTGAATTACTTGTGGCGGTTTTTGGCGTTAAAGTAAATTAAGTTATAGAGGAAATATGATTGAACAACAAAGCAAAACGTTGGATTATTGTCATCCGACAAAGCAGGGACATCAAACAATCGCAAAACTGTGGTTTGAGGCTCTGAGAGGCATTTTAAAGTGAAAATAAATTGCCTAAAAGTTGGCAGAAAATGTCGATGACTTGAAAAAGCAAAGCGACAATGAAATAAAGCAGTATAATGAAATACTATGTTTCAAAGTTGAGTTTGGGGAAGCAAAAGAATTTAGAGAATTGCGTGGTGCAATGCTTAGAAGAAATCAGTGATCGGGTCTTATGGTTTACCTAATGATTTAGGCGGGATTTAAGTGGGCTTTTCATTGATATGGAAGCTCTAAAGGTAATAGTGGTACTAGTGACTATGACTGCAAGGGGTGCTTTTTCAAAAAAGCGGGAGACCCAAGTTTGCACACGTCCCCACAAGCTCAGATCAAAAATCCGAGAAAGTAATATAGTAGATAAGATTCCAATCAAAGTATCTAAGGCTTGTTCCGAGGCGGAGCAAGCCTTATTTCTTGTCGGAACGGAGCGGATTGTTTTATTTTAATTGTTTTTCAACTGGATTGAATGGCAATACTTAGAATATACGGTCATTCCATCGAAATGTCATAAATAATTATTGATAAATTTATCTGTAAGTGATATTATGAGTGTATATCAATAATGAGGTGTAATATGGAATATATTAAATTCGGTAAATTTGCGGTTAAACATAATCATTTACGGAACTTATTATTGCTCTGTATGTTTGCTTTTCTGATTTTTGGTCTTTTATCCTTTTCGGCGTGTAATAGCGATACCGATTTGCCCGAAGAAACGGAAAGCGAGATTGAAACGGCGTATTTGAATTATCTGCGCTTAACCGACGAAAGTATTTTCGAAACGCAATTCGTAAAATATGCGGGAACGTATTCGGGCAACATTGTCGCTATGATGTCATGTTACAGTAATGAATGGGCTGTGGCGGAAGTAGTCGTGGAATATTATGTCGATAATTTTTTTGTTTGTAATTTGCCTAACGGCAGATATTCCGTCATAGTTTATATGCAATCAAAAGAAATAAAGGATTTGCGGACGGCATATAATGACGGAGATATTACAAAAACCGATTTGATGTCAATCGGAAATGCATTAAAGTAATTTTTTTTCAATAGATACCGGATAACACATCAAAAGTTACGGAAGCCGTCTGTACAGAAAGCGGACGTTATGAAAACCTGAAAAATAATTATCTGCTTTTTCATTTTCGACAAATTTTTATAATATTGTCTTTTATTGTTACCGTCGGGGTTGACATACCGTTAAAATCGTGCTATAATGACAAAACGGATTTTAATCGGGTGTAGGTTTGCCCGAAAAGATATATCCGTCGGGATAAGGTCGGAATGGACTACAGAAAAGTCGTGTATGAAATCGAGGAGAAATTCCTGTCGCCCTACGCTTGTTTTTCGGAAAAAACGAAAGGGCGCAGATTTCCGATTACGCCGCAGACCGTACGGACGGAGTTCCAGCGCGATCGCGACCGCATAGTGCACAGCAAGTCTTTCCGACGTCTTAAGCATAAGACGCAGGTTTTTCTCGCGCCTGAGGGCGATCATTACCGCACGCGTCTTACTCACACGCTCGAAGTCAGTCAGATAGCGCGAGTGCTTTCGCGCGCACTCAGACTCAACGAGGATCTGACCGAAGCGATAAGCCTCGGACACGATCTCGGACACACGCCGTTCGGACATGCAGGCGAGCGTGCGCTCGACGCACGAATGGCGGACGAGGGCGGATTCAGCCATGCGGCGCAATCGCTTCGTGTCGTAGACGTGCTCGAGTGCGACGGTAAGGGAATGAACCTTACGTTCGAAGTGCGCGACGGTATACTCAATCACCGCCGTAGCGGCAAGCCCGCAACGCTCGAGGGCAAGGTCGTGTGCTTAAGCGATCAGATAGCATATCTCAATCACGACGTGGACGACGCGATCCGCGGAGGCGTGTTCTTCGAGAGCGATCTGCCCGAAGAAGTGCGTAAGGTATTCGGCGACACTCACGGCAAGCGCATCGACGCCATGATCACCGACGTGATTGTGAACAGCTACGGCAAAAACGACGTACTGATGAGCGCCGAAGCGAAATCGGCGATGGAGCTGTTCCGCGCGTTTATGTTCGATAAAGTGTACTCGTCGCCGCTTGCCAAGTCGGAGGAACCGAAGGTCGAGGGAATGATAGATATGCTGTTCGATCGTTTGCTCGCGAACCCGAGCATGATCCCCGATTATATCCGCGCGCTCGACGCGTCGGACAAGCAGAAAGCGTGCGATTACATAGCGACAATGAGCGACACTTATCTCGTTCGTGTATTCGAAGAGATATTCATTCCCAAGGGGTGGGCTAAGGTATAAAACCGGAAAATGGCAGAACAGATGGAATTCAGCGAGTTTTGCGGTCGGCTTATCGAAAGAACCGATATAGTAAAACTTATATCACGTTATACGCCGTTGAGGCGCATGGGCAGCGGGTACAAAGCGTGTTGCCCGTTTCATAACGAAAAAACGCCGTCGTTTTCCGTAGATCCGGTAAAGCAATTATATCATTGTTTCGGTTGCGGCAAGGGCGGCAACGCCATTACGTTCGTGTCCGAGATAGAAAACATAGACCGCATAGACGCAATACGTATGCTTGCCGACGAAGCGAATATGGAGCTGCCGCAGCTTACGGGCAGACGCGCGCCGGGGCTCAGCAAACAACAGCGGTCGAGATATTACGATCTTATGCGCGACGCGGCGCGGCATTATCACGATAACCTTAAATTACCTGTCGCCGAGCGCGCCCGCGAGTACATCAAAAAGCGCGAGTTGCCGGATAATATAGTTACGAGGTTCGGACTCGGATACTCCGTCGGTTTCGACGAAATGATAAATTTTCTTAAGTCGAAAGGGTATACCGCGGCGGAAATGAAAGCGGTCGGGTTGGCGGATCAACGCGCGGATAAGTATTACGACGTGTTTCACGGCAGACTGATTTTTCCCATAATCAGTAATTTCGGACAAGTTGTTGCGTTCGGCGGGCGCGTGCTCGAAAAGAGCGATTACGCAAAATACCGGAATTCGGCTCAGACCGAAATTTTCGATAAATCGCGGACTGTTTACGCGCTCAATCTTCTCAAAAAGAAACGCCGCGCCGGGCCGATCGATTACGTCGTCATGTGCGAAGGGTACATGGACGTCATAGCGCTTCACAAAGCGGGCTTCGATACCGCGGTCGCGAGCATGGGGACGGCGCTTACAAGCCAACAGGCAAAGCAGATAAAAAACTATTCGGACAAAGTAATAATCAGTTACGACGGCGACGGAGCGGGTCAGAAAGCCACAATGCGCGGACTCGATATACTTCGCGACTGCGGACTGACCGTCAAGGTGGCGAGTATGCCGGACGGACTCGACCCGGATGAAATAATCAACCGCCGCGGCGCGGACGCTTATCGGAAATTGCTCGAGGACGCATTGCCGCTGACGGAATACAAGCTCCGTTCGCTTAAGGCGAAATACAATCTTTCCGACCGCGACGAGAAAACAAAATACACGGCGGAAGCGGTGCGAATCATACGTATGCTTGACAGTCCGGTCGAGATAGACGAATATCTCGGAGTGCTCAGTAAAGAAACCGGCTACGATATGTCGGTGCTTCGCCGTCAGGCGGAAACGAACGCTCCGCCCGCTCCCGAAGCGGACAAGACGGAGGCGCAGGCGACTGCGGAAGAACAGACCGAAGCGGACAAGACGGAAACGTACCTTCTTGCGGCGCTCGTTGCGGGAAAGGATTACGTCGATCCCGCCGACTACGATGAAATATTTCCCGACGGCTTCGGAAAGCTCGTTACGGAATCCGTAACGGACAGCAGGCTTAAGGGGTTGAAAGACGTGAGCGCGATGCTCTATTCGGACCTGCCCGAAAACATGCAGAGTAAAATACCGCCCATAATCGATTATGAATTCAAACGGCTGGACAGTCGTGAAGTGTACGGGGCGTGCGTATTGAAACTCAAGTGCGACAGGCTGGAACGGGAGAGCAACGAACTTGCGCAAAAATACGACGAGAGCAAGGATATAACTTTGCTAACGCGCAGTAACGAATTGAAACGAAGGCTTAGGAAGCTCAGGGGACAAGGAGGCAAAAATGAGCGATAACGTAAAAACGACCTCTCCTCAGGAAAAAACATTGAACGATAAGATACTCAAGGAAATGGGTAAACTTATCGAACTCGGCAAAAAACGCGGCAGTCTTACTTATGACGAAGTCGGCGAAAAAATCGTCGTCGGTTGCGAAGCGGACGCGTCCGAAATCGAAGAAGTATTCAGAATTCTTTCCGAAAACGGGATCGAAATCAAAGATACGACGATCGAACCGGCGAAAGACGATTCGATAGAGAAACTGCTGACCGATACGTCCATTTCTTCCGACGATCCGGTCAAAGTATACTTAAAAGATATAGGCAAAGTGCCCTTGCTTTCGGGCGACGACGAAATAGTCCTCGCGCAGAAAATGGCGGAGGGCGACGAGTACGCCAAAGCGCGTTTGTCCGAAGCGAATTTACGACTTGTCGTGTCTATCGCGAAACGTTACGTAGGTCGCGGAATGCTGTTCCTCGATCTGATACAGGAAGGCAACCTCGGTCTTATGAAAGCGGTGGAAAAATTCGACTATACCAAAGGTTTCCGTTTCTCGACTTATGCCACGTGGTGGATTCGTCAGGCGATCACTCGCGCGATAGCCGACCAGGCGCGCACGATAAGAATACCCGTGCACATGGTCGAAACGATAAATAAGCTTACGCGCACGACGCGTCTGCTCGTGCAGGATCTCGGTCGCGATCCCACGCCGGCGGAAATCGCAAAAGAAATGGGCATCTCCGAAGATAAAGTACGTGAAATACAGAAGATCGCTCAGGATCCCGTTTCGCTCGAAACGCCGATAGGCGAGGAAGAGGACAGTCATCTCGGAGATTTCCTCGAGGACGCGCACGCCACAAGCCCGCAGGAACAGGTCACCGGCACGCTCCTGAAAGAGGAACTCATGAGCGTACTCGAAACGCTTACTCCTCGCGAACAGGCGGTCATACGTCTGCGCTACGGCATAGACGGTTCGCATCCGCGCACGCTCGAAGAAGTCGGCAAGCGCTTCGGCGTAACGCGAGAACGTATCCGTCAGATAGAAGCCAAGGCGCTCAGAAAGCTCCGCAATCCCGCGAGAAGCAAGCGCCTTAAAAGTTATTATTCGGAAAGTTGAGAATAGCGGAGATAGTCAACGTTATACCTACGTGCAGGCTTATTGCCGAAATCGGGTGCGATCACGCGCTTCTGACCGAACGCGCGCTGCGTACGGGCAAAGCCGGAGCGGCGGTAGTAAGCGACATAAGCGCGGATTGCCTGAATAAGGCGAGGCGTACGCTGAAAGGATACGACAACGTGACTTTTACGTTATGCGACGGAGCGCCTCAGGGCGTGAACGCCGATTGCCTGCTTATTTGCGGAATGGGCGGGCATACGGTGCGCGATATTCTGTCGCGTTACGACGGCGACGCTACGTTGGTGCTTTCGCCGCAGTCGCATTCCGAGCTTGTGCGCGACGCGCTCGAAAAAATGTGTTATTCGATTTCCGTCGATTACTGCTTCGAGGACGGCGGAAAGTATTACGACGTTATGCGCGCGGACAAGGGCGACATGACGCTTACGGATATGCAGAAAAAATACGGAAGATTTTACGACCGTCCGACCGACGCGCTCCGTGCGAGATTGACGCGTATGCTTGCGCAGCTCAACGGGAATGCGGAAGCAAACGCCGACAGGATAGCGGAAATAACGGAGGTGCTTTCATGCCCGAAATAAAAGAGATCTTGTCGCTCATGCGTTCTTTCGCGCCCGAGAGCGATACCGAGCCGGGCTTCGAGGATAACGTCGGACTGATAATCGGAAACGAAAACGTAAAGACCGAAACGGTCGTGATCTGTCTGGACTGTACCGAAAAAGTGATAGACGAAGCCGCGGGTCTTGACGCAAAACTCGTTATTTCCCATCATCCGGCGATCTTCTACGGGCTGAAGAAAGCGACCGACGCCGACCCTACGGGCAGAATGCTGCTTGCGGCGGCGCGTAACGGAATAAGCGTGTACAGCGCGCATACCAATCTCGATTTCTGTCCGGACGGCATAAACGATTATGTCGCCGACGAATCGGGTCTGACGAATATCGTACCGATGGAAACGGAGAACGGTATTCGCGTGGGCAGGATAGGCAATATAAAAGAAAAAACCGTATCCGAGCTTGCGACCGGACTTGCCCGGACGTTCGGAGATAATCACGTGACGATCGTAGGCGACGGAACGAAACGCGTAAAGACCGTCGCGATCTTAAACGGCGGAGGAGGAAGCATTCACTTCGCCGCGCGGGCTGTCGAACTCGGCGCGGATTGTTACGTGACCGCGGACGTTCCGCACCACGTAAGATTGTACGCGGCGGAAAGCGGTTTGCCGCTTATAATAATGCAGCATTATTGCATGGAAGCCGTATATATGGAAAAGCTGACCGCATTGCTTGAAAACGCGGCGAAAAAACGGGGGCTTGCCGTGCGTTTCGTCAGAAGCGCAAGCGAGCGTAATCCCGCATCATCGGAGGTAATATGACAGATAGTTTCAAAAAAATGCTCGAATACCAGAAGCTCGATATGGAGCTTCGCAAGATCAATAAAGAATATAATTCTTTGCCCGAGAAGAAAAGACTCGACGTTACACGAAACAAGTTCAACGAAGCGCAGTCCGCGCTCGACCGCAATGCGTCGAACGCTGCGACGTACGGAGCCGAAGTCGAACGTCTGTATGTCGAATTCGGCGAGATTATGAAGCGTTTCGAAAATGTGGAAGCGGTTTATAACGCGGCGACGACAGCCGAAGAAAAAGCCGCGCTCCTGCCGAAGCTCGAGCAGATAAGATCGGGCGCGGAGTCGTGCAGGAATAAGATAAACAGCCGTATCGAAAAAATCAAAATGCTGACCAATGAATGCATGAAAAATCTTACTACGAAGAAAAAGGTCAAAGAGGATTTCGATAATACAAAAGCAAAGCTGGACGAAATCCGCGCAAAATCCATGCCCGAACGCAAGCGTATAGAGGAGCAAATGAAATCGCTCGAGGTCACGCTCGATAAAAGTTTACTTGCCGCATACAATAAATTTCGTAGCGACGGTATCGCGCCCGTTTTCGTGCCGGTTGTAGGAGACAACGAAAAGGACTATGCCTGCATCTGCGGAATGCAGCTTTCGCAGACGAATAAGAGCGAACTGAAAAACAAATCGATGTGCCAGTGCGATACCTGTCGCAGAATGGTTTATCTTGCATAAAAAGCCGCTTAGAACGATATACATTAAAGGATAAGCCCGAAAGGGAAAGGGGATAAAAAATTATGGTAAAAAAAGGCGTAATACTTTGCGGCGGACAGGGTACGAGATTTTTGCCCGCGACGAAAGCTCTTCCGAAAGAGATGTTGCCGGTCGTAGATACTCCGGTGCTTCAGTATATTGTCGACGAAATGATCGACAGCGGAGTGACGGATATATGTATCGTCATTTCGCCGGGGAAGGAAGAAATCGTCAGATATTTTTCGCCCAAAGGCAAACTTGAAAAAACGCTCAAACGTAAAGGCGACGAAAAAGGTCTTGCCGCGTTGAATCGCATAAACCGCGGCGCGCATTTTTATTTTGCCGTGCAGAAGTTCCCGCGCGGGATGGCGGACGCGCTCTGCAAAGCCCGCGAATTCATCGGCAACGATCCGTTCGTGCTTTCGACCGGCGACGATCTCGTACACGCCGACGTGCCCGTTTCAAAACAGCTCATTACTGCGTTCGATTGCGGCGCGAAAGCGGTGATCGGGGGTCAGACCGTTCCCGAGGATAAAATACATATGTACGGTTGCGCCGCGCTCGGCGACGAAATGTTCGGTCAACCGCGCGCTCACGAGTGCAAGACGTTGGTGGAAAAGCCTTCCAGAGAGAACGCTCCCAGCCTTTTCGCCGCGCTCGGACGATACGTATTGACTCCGGCTATCTTCGAAAAGATAGGAAAGATCGTGCCCGACAAGAAAGGCGAACTCCAGATTACCGACGCGCTTCGGCTTCTTTGCGAAGAAGGCGGGGTTTGCGCATACGATTTTTCGGGATACCGTTACGACATGGGCAGTAAAGCGGGCGCGGTGAAAGCGACGATCAGTTTCGCGCTCAAGCACCCCGATACCGCGGAAGAAACGAAAGAATTTTTAAGGAGCCTCAAGTTCTGATGTTCAACGCATTGACTTTTGATAAGGACGTTGCAAAGCGCGCGGGAGGCAGAGCCGACTCGCGCGTTTTTTACGCGGGCGCCGATTGCGTCCCCGGCGCGGAGAATTTTTGCATAATTGACGATAAATTTTCGGGCAAGCCCGACGGCAACGTATATCTGGACAGCGTGCTGCTCGGCGACGAAACGATCGACGCCGTTATCGATCACGTTCTCGGCACAAAGTGCAAACTGATTATTTCCGCCTGCCGCACTTTGGACGAGGTGGGGCGGTGCGACAAGAAGTACGGAGTGACTCCGATCGGACTTGCCCATAGATACGGTCTGCTCGACGGCGCTTACGTCGCGGGCGGAACGCACCTCGATAAGGACGATATAGACCTTATAAATCAGTCGGGCGCGGCGATAATAATAACGCCGTCCATGTCTATGGGACTCGGCGAGGGTATACCTCCGGTCCGCATGATGCTTACGCTCGGCGCGCGCGTTTATATCGGCACAGGCATGAAAGAGTTTAATCCGGAAGGCGATACGGAATTTGAAAAACGCCTTATTATGCTTGCGGCGAGCGGCGAGCTTCGCACCCGTGGAGCAATAAGCCGCGAAGCGCTTGATAAAATGACCGAATGATACGGATAATTTTTTGTATTTATTATGACCAAAATCGCATTGAATGAACATTTTACCTTCGGCAAGCTATTACGGTTTACGCTTCCGACGATAATAATGATGGTATTTACGTCGATCTACTCCGTTGTCGACGGATTTTTTGTTTCCAATTTTGCGGGTAAAACGCCGTTTGCCGCCGTAAATCTGATCATGCCGGTCATTATGGCGGTCGCGGCGCTCGGCTTTATGATAGGCGCGGGCGGCACTGCGCTCGTGTCCAAAGTTATGGGCGAGGGCGACAGAGAAAAGGCGAACAGGTATTTTTCCATGCTCGTCATAGTCAGATCGGAAGAGCGTCGTGTAGGGAAATAGTGTGCTTGTCAGTGTAGTTGTCGG
>CANDJX010000052.1 GCA_947385185.1 uncultured Clostridia bacterium | reverse complement strand
GAGATTCCTGTAAGTGACTGGAGTTCAGACGTGTGCTCTTCCGATCTAGAAGCGCGCTTAAGAACAGCGGTTTCAGACTTTCCCCCAAACGGATAACTATCAATCTCGCTCCGGCGGACACCAAAAAAGAAGGCTCGTGTTACGACCTTCCGATTGCGCTCGGACTTCTTTGCGCGACGGAGCAGCTGCCGCAGGAAACGCTCGACGGCACTGTTTTCGTGGGCGAGCTTTCGCTCGACGGCAATATCGGCAGAGTGAACGGCGTTTTACCCATGATAATAGCCGCAAGACAGGCGGGGCTTAAACGCATGGTTATCCCCAAAGCAAACGAAAGCGAAGCGTCATACATCGGCGGAATATCGGTTTATGCAATGTCGTCGCTTGCCGAAACGGTAGCTTTTCTTTCCGGAGAAAGCAATGCAGAGCCGATTGCCGTCAAAGACGTGTGTTCGGCTTTTTCGGCAATATCCGTAAAAGAGGACTTAAAATACGTCAAAGGTCAGCTTGCCGCGCGCCGCGCGCTTGAAATCGCGGCGGCAGGCGGACACAATATACTTATGATAGGACCGCCGGGCGGCGGAAAAACCATGCTTGCAAAGTGCCTGCCCGGAATACTTCCGGATATGAGCGCGGACGAAATTCTCGAAACGACGAAAATACACAGCGTCGCGGGCGCGTTGCCGAGCGGCGAAGGTATCGTCGGCGTCAGACCGTTCCGCTCGCCGCATCATACGGCGTCGCGCGTCGCGCTTACGGGCGGCGGAGTCGGCGCAAAACCGGGCGAAATTTCTTTGGCTCACAACGGCGTGCTTTTCCTCGACGAATTGCCCGAGTATTCGCGTACGACGCTCGAAATACTCCGTCAGCCGCTCGAGGACGGTAAAGTGGTCGTATCGCGCGCGGCGCGCACCGTCGAGTATCCGTCGCGGTTTATGCTCGTTGCGAGCATGAATCCTTGCCCCTGCGGCAATCTCGGATCGCAGACGGCCGAATGCTCGTGCACTCCCGCGCAGGTCGCGAAATATCTTTCGCGTATATCCGGTCCTTTGCTCGACCGTATAGACATACATATCGAAGTGGGCGGAGTTACGTATAACGAGCTGTCCGACAAAAGCGAGGGCGAAAGCTCCGCCGAGGTCAGAACCCGCGTGAATACCGCCCGCCGCCGTCAGCTCGACAGATACGCGGGAAGCGGGACGTATTGCAACGCGCATATGACGAACGCGCAGCTCGAGCGTTATTGCGACATCGACACGGGAAGCGAAGCCTTGCTTCGTACGGCGTTTACGAAGCTCGGGCTTTCGGCGAGAGCATATACGAGAATACTGAAGGTCGCCCGGACGATCGCGGATCTCGACGGAAGCGACAAGGTGCAAAGAAAGCACGTTGCCGAAGCCGTGCAGTACCGCAGTCTGGACAGAGGATATTGGCAATGACAGACGAACGTAAGGCGCTGTATTGGTTGTCATCGTGCGGGCTTTCCGCGACGAGGCAAAGTCAGTTGCTCGAAATATTCGGTTCGGCAGTCGAAGTGTTCAAAGCCTTTCCGTCCGACAAACTTTCCGAGTTCGTCGAAGGTGCGCGGAAAGAAATGGAAAGACGGCACGACGAAGAACTCATCGACAGAGAGCTTAAAGCTATCGCGGGTCGCGGAATAAAATTGCTCGTGCGCGGTTTTCCGGGATACCCGGAGTCGCTCGAAAACCACGGCGTTCAGCCGCCGACTGTGCTTTACGCAAAAGGCAATACCGAATTGCTTAACGGGCGTTTGTTATGCATGGTGGGTACGCGCAGATCCACGGATTACGGTAAGCGCATCGCGAACGAATGGGGCGCGGAGCTTGCAAACAAGTTCACCATAGTCAGCGGTCATGCGACGGGCATAGACACTTATTCGGTAAAGAGCTGTCTTGCCGCGGGCGGAAGCGCGGTAATAGTGCTGGCGTGCGGCATCGATAAATTTGCCGTGCCCGAATTTATGGCGAAGTGTCCTACGGAGAGATTGCTTTTCGTGTCCGAATATCCGCCCTCCGCGCACGTAATGAAGTTCTCTTATTACGAAAGAAACAGACTGTTAAGCGGACTGAGCGAAGCGGTCGTAGTCGTCGAAGCAGGCGAAAAGAGCGGCGCGCTCATCACGGCGAATTACGCCGCACAGCAAAACAGGACGGTATTCGCCGTTCCGGGCAGTGTGTTTTCGGACAGAAGCGTCGGCACGAACGATCTGATCAGGCATGGCGCGATAGCGGCGACGTCGGTCAAAGACATATTCGAAGATCTCGGTTTCGGTTACGATAACGGAAAACGGGAAAAATTACCCGAGATGACGGACGACGAAAGAAGAGTTTACGAATTTCTGTCCGACGGCAGGAAGCATTTCGATGAAATAACCGAAATGCTCGGCGCGGCTCCTCACGAGGTTTCTTCGCTTTTGTCGCTCATGGAACTCGAGGGAATAATAGAAAAACAGATGCAGAATTATTTTGCATTGTTGAAATAACGAGGTGTATTCTTGAAACTTGTCGTAATAGAAGGCGTGGGAAAGAAACCCGCCATACAAAAATATCTCGGGAACGGTTATAAGGTTTTCGCTACGATGGGACACGTGAGAGATCTGCCCGCAAAAACGCTCGCCGTTGACGTGGAACACGATTTCAAACCGACGTATCAGATCATGCCGGACAAACAAAAGGTGGTCGCGGATCTGAAAAAAGAAGCGGAAAAAGCGGATGAAATTCTGCTTGCGACCGACCCGGACCGCGAAGGCGAAGCCATATCCTGGCACATCGCCAACATTCTCGGCATTCCGGAGGACAGAAAAGCCCGCATAACTTTCAACGAAATATCCAAAAGAGCGATAGGTAAGGCGCTCGAATGCCCGCGCGAGATCGACCGAAATCTGGTGGACGCTCAGCAGGCGCGCCGCGTTCTCGACAGGCTCGTGGGCTATAAAGTTTCTCCCGTGCTTTGCACGAAGATACAGAGCAAGTTATCCGCAGGTCGCGTGCAGAGCGTTACGCTTCGCCTTGTCTGCGAACGCGAACGCGAGATACAGAATTTCAAGCCCGAGGAATACTGGCCGTTTTTCTCCGTCCTCGAGGGCGTCGGCGGCGCGAAAGTCAAAGCGGCGCTCGCGCTTAAAAACAACGAGAAATTCAAAATCGGTTCGGAAACCGAACTTCGTGAAGTAATATCCGACCTCGACGGAAAAACTTATAAAGTGTCCTCGGTCAAAAAGTCGGTTACGTCGTCGCACGCGCCCGCGCCTTTCAGGACGAGCACGATGCAGCAGGACGCGATAAATAAACTCGGCATGAGTTTGAAGCAGGTTTCTCAGTCGGCGCAGGCGCTTTACGAAGGCGTAGACGTGCCGGGAGAAGGGAAGGTCGCGCTTATTACTTATATCCGTACCGACTCGACCCGCGTTTCTCCGGAGGCGATTGCCGCGGCGCGCGAATTTATTTCGAACAGCTACGGCGCGGACTACATCCCGGAAAAACCGAATATTTACGCGTCGAAGGGCAACGTACAGGACGCGCACGAAGCGATCCGACCCATATCGCTTCAGCGTACGCCCGAAAGTCTTAAAGACGCGTTGAACCGCAATCACTACCGTTTATATAAGCTCATTTACGAGCGTTTTCTCGCGAGCCAGATGTCGAACGCTCAATATAATTCTTTGACTGCGGACATCTCGTGCGGCGATTACGGTTTCAAGGTCACGGGCAAAACTCCGCTTTTTGCCGGATATACTAAAATCTATAACGAAAAAGACGAAAAAGACGAGGACGAAATGAAGAAATTGCCCGACTTAAACGAGGGCGAAGTCCTCGGGTTCGTCGAGTATTCTTACGAGCAGAAGTTCACCAAACCGCCTGCGAGGTATACGGAAGCGAGCTTGATAAAAGCGATGGAAGAAAAGGGTATAGGTCGCCCCGCGACGTACCAGCCGACCGTATCGCTTCTCGAGAGCCGCGCGTATACCGAGCGCGACGGCAAGTCGATCAAGCCGACCGAGCTCGGTTTCAAAGTCGTGGATATGCTCATTCGTTATTTCCCCGAGATAATGGACGTCAAATTCACCGCCGACATGGAAACGAAACTCGATACCATCGAGGACGGCGGCAAGGTATGGCAACAGATAGTCGCCGAATTTTACGTCGGGATCGAGGACGAGATAAAAAAGGCGATGGGCGACGGATACAAAATCAAGACTCCCGCGCAGGAAACAGATTACGTGTGCGACAAATGCGGCGCGCCTATGGTCATACGCGACGGGCGTTTCGGAAAATTCCTCGCTTGTTCGGCGTATCCGAAGTGTAAGAACACGAAACAGATAGACGAAAACGGCAATATTAAAGAACGTCGTGAAGCGGTTATTGTAGAAAGCGATGTGATTTGCGACAAATGCGGCGCGAAGATGATAGTGAAAGAAAGCGCGCGCGGAAAATTCCTTGCCTGCCCGAATTATCCCGCCTGCCGGAATATAAAGGAATACGGCGAAGAGGAAGTCTTGCCTGCGTGCCCGGATTGCGGCAAACCTTTGCGTAAAATAAATTATCATCGCGGCGTGTTTTTCGGTTGCAGCGGTTATCCCGAATGCAAATTCGCGCTTTACGATAAGCCGATAGACGAAAAGTGTCCGCTGTGCGGCAGTTTGCTTGTGATCAAACAGCGCCGCGACGGATTATATCATAAGTGTTCGAACAAAGAATGCAACTTCCTCGAGAAAGCCCCCGATGACGAGCAAGCCTGACGTTACCGTCGTCGGCGGAGGACTCGCGGGGTCCGAAGCCGCGCTTACTCTCGGTGAAGCGGGAGTAAAAGTACGGCTTATAGACTGCAAACCGCTTAAGAAAAGCCCAGCGCACGTTTCCGAAGATTACTGCGAACTCGTATGCAGTAATTCGCTCAAAAGCAACGATTGTCTTACCGCGCACGGGCTTTTGAAACGGGAACTCCGGGCTCTGGGCAGTAAAGTGCTCGAAGAAGCGGATAAGTGCGCCGTGCCTGCGGGAAGCGCGCTCGCCGTGGACAGAACGTTGTTTTCCGAAGCAGTCACGAAGCGTATCAACGCTTGCGGCAATATAGAGCGGGTCTGCGAAACGGTTTCTTCGCTCGGCGACGGGCTTACGATAATCGCGACCGGTCCGCTTACCCTCCCGCCGCTCGACGGCATATTGGAAAAAGAATTCGGTTCGTTGCATTTCTACGACGCCGAAGCGCCCATAGTTTCGGCGGAAAGCATAGACGAAGCAAACGCGTACTTCGCGGCGCGTTACGGCAAGGGGAACGATACCGATTATCTTAACTGTCCGCTCTCGAAAGAGGAGTACGAAACTTTCTATGCCGCGCTCATAAGCGCCGAACGCGCGGACGACCACGCGCTCGACAAACGCGAGATTTTCGAAGGGTGTATGCCCGTCGAAGTCATGGCAGGGCGGGGAAAAGACGCGCTTCGTTTCGGACCGATGAAGCCGGTCGGACTGACCGATCCGAGAAACGGCAAACGCGCGTACGCGGTCTTGCAACTCAGAAAAGAGAACGCCGCGGGCGATATGTACAATCTCGTCGGGTTTCAGACCAATCTGAAATTCGGCGAACAGAAACGGGTGTTCGGACTAATTCCCGCGCTTAAAAACGCCGAATATCTGCGTTACGGCGTCATGCACAGAAACACGTTCATAGACGCGCCGAAATCGATAGATTCTTGTTTCCGGTCTTTGAAAAGGCGGGATTTGTTCGTGGCGGGTCAGCTGTCCGGGGTGGAAGGTTACGTCGAATCGATCGCTTCGGGCAAAGCCGCGGCATTGCATATCCTTGATATGCTTCGCGGTCGTGATCCCGAACCGTTGCCGCGAGATACGGTAATCGGCGCGTTGGCGGGGTACATTTCGACTGAAAACGGCAACTTCCAGCCCATGAACGCCAATTACGGACTGTTGCCGCCCGTCGAGGAAAGGGATAAAACGGAGCGTAAACGCCTGATGGCGGCGCGCTCGGACGAATCGGTTAAAAAATATATTGAGAGGCATATATGGAACTGAAAGGAACAACGATAGTCGCCGTGAGAAAGAACGGCAAGACAGCGCTTGCGGGCGACGGACAGGTCACCGCGGGACAGTCTACGATAATGAAAGGCAACGCCGTAAAAGTGCGTCGTCTGTACGACGATAAGGTCGTTATAGGATTTGCAGGATCGGTCGCGGACGCATTTTCGCTCTGCGAAAAATTCGAAGAAATGCTTCGCAAATTCGCGGGCAATCTCATGCGCAGCGCGGTCGAGCTCGCGCAGCTCTGGCGCGGCGATAAAATGTCGCATAAGCTCGAAGCGATGATGATAGTCGCGAACGAAAACGAGATGTTTCTCGTGGACGGCAGCGGCGACGTGATAGAGCCCGAATACGACGTGTGCGCGATCGGCAGCGGAGGAAATTTCGCCCTCGCAGCCGCACGCGCGCTCAGCAAAAACACGGATATGTCGGCAAAGGAAATCGCCGAAGAAAGCATAAGGATCGCAAGCGAGATCTGCATTTTCACGAACGGTCACATTACCGTGGAGGAGGTGTAACATGAGTATGTCGCCCAAACAGATAGTAGCCGAGCTCGACAGATATATCATAGGACAGTCGGAAGCGAAACGCGCCGTAGCGATCGCGCTCAGAAACCGTTATCGCCGCAGTCGTTTGCCCGAAGAACTCCGTCAGGAGATCACGCCCAAGAACATAATAATGAAGGGTCCCACCGGCGTGGGCAAGACCGAGATCGCCCGTCGTCTCGCAAGACTCGTTCGCGCGCCTTTTATAAAAGTCGAAGCGACGAAATTCACCGAGGTCGGTTACGTCGGTCGCGACGTCGAATCCATGATCCGCGATCTTGTGGAAACCTCCGTACACCTCGTCAAGGAAGAAAAAATGATCGAGGTCGAAACCGTCGCGCGCGCCGAGGCGGAAAAGCGCGTGCTTGCAATCCTCCTTGCCGAAAGCAAAAAGAACAATGCCGACGGCTCTACGGCGGTTATGCGCGAAACGCTCAGAAAATCGCTCGAGGAAGGTCGCGAGGACGATCGGTTGATCGAAGTCGAAGTCGTTGAAGCGCCGAAGCCGATAGATCTTCCGGGCGGAATGGGGATAGAACTCAATCTCGGCGAAATGCTCGGCAGTCTTATGCCGAAAACAAAGAAAATGCGTCAGCTTACCGTCAAAGAAGCCATGACGCTGTTCACGGTGGAGGAGAGCGAGAAGCGGCTCGACATCGATGCGATAAACGCCGAAGCGCTCCGCCGCGCCGAACAGGAAGGCATTATCTTTATAGACGAGATAGATAAAATAACGGCGCGCGGCAATACGTCGGGTGCGGACGTATCGAGAGAGGGCGTACAGCGCGATATACTTCCGATAGTCGAAGGTTCGACCGTGCAGACGAAGTACGGAAGCATAAAAACCGACTTCATACTCTTTATCGCGTCCGGCGCGTTCATGCTCGCGAAAGTCGAGGATCTTATTCCGGAACTTCAGGGTCGTTTCCCGATCCGCGTCGAGCTCGGCAGTCTGACGTACGACGATTTCGTAAAAATACTGACCGTCCCGGAAAACGCCATCACGAAGCAGTATGCGGAACTTCTCAAAGTGGACAATATCGAGCTTATTTTTACCGACGACGCGATAAGCGAAATGGCTCGTATCACCGTGGCGGAAAACGAAGCGATGGAAGATATAGGAGCGCGCAGACTGCACACCGTTATGGAAAGTCTGCTTGACGATATTTCGTTCAATGCGGACGGAAGTCATCCCATGATCGAAGTGAAAATCGACAAAAATTACGTCCTCGAACATCTCAGTAAAGAAGTAAAGAGTCTGAATCTCAAAAAGTATATTATATGATAAACATTCCGAAAGGTACAAAAGACGTTTTACCGACCGAAAGCGGGCGGTGGCAGTATATCGAGAGCAAGCTCAGGCGTATTGCGCGTCTGTACAATGCGCGCGAGATCCGCACGCCAGTTTTCGAGCATACCGAACTTTTCGTGCGTTCTATCGGCGACGGTACGGACGTAGTGTCCAAAGAAATGTATACGTTCGAGGACAAGGGCGGCAGATCGGTTACGCTCAAGCCGGAGGGTACGGCGCCGGTCGCGCGCAGTTTTGTCGAAAACTCGCTCGACGCAATGAGCCTGCCGCTCAAAATGTATTATATTACGCCGTGCTTCCGTTATGAACGCCCGCAGGCGGGTAGACTCCGCGAGTTCCATCAGTTCGGACTCGAGGTGTACGGCGCGACGAGTCCTTATCTCGATCTCGACTGCATATCGTTCGCATACAACGCGCTCGTCGGGCTGGGCATGAAAAATATCATGCTGCACGTCAATTCGATAGGCTGTCCGACCTGTCGGAAGAATTATACCGACGCGCTCAGATCGTATTTCAAACCTAAGTTGGACGAAATGTGCGACACCTGCAAAGAGCGTTTCGAGCGCAATCCGCTCCGTTTGCTCGACTGCAAGTCGCCGGTGTGCAAGTCCATAGCGTCGGGCGCGCCCAAAATCGCCGATTATCTCTGCGACGATTGCCGCGCTCATCACGATAAACTTACGTCGCTTCTCGATTCCTGCGGCATTCCGTATGTTCGCGACGACAATATAGTCCGCGGACTCGATTATTACACGAGGACTGTGTTCGAGTTCGTGACCGAGGAGCTCGGCGCGCAGGGTACGGTATGCGGCGGCGGAAGATATGATAATCTCGTATCCGAAGTGGGCGGCAAACCGACGGGTTGCGTGGGGTTTGCGATAGGTCTCGAACGCATACTCATGCTTATGGAAAAACAAGGCGTCGATTTCGGCGAAGAACGTCCCGACGTGTTCGTTATGAGTCAGTCGCCCGTTTTCGCAGACGAGTGCCTGAAAATAGTCGCCGGGCTTCGCGCGGCGGGAATTTCCGCCGATACCGAGATGACGGGCAGAAGTCTGAAAGCGCAATTCAAGTACGCGGACAAAATTAAAGCGTCTTACGGAATAGTGATAGGTGAGAGCGAAATAGCATCAAAACAAATAAAAATAAAAAATCTTTCCGACGGAACGGAAGAGGAGTGCGCGTTCGGCGATATAGCGGCGCGCATGAAGGAGAAGAAAAATGGCTGAACTTATGAGCGGCATGAAAAGGACCGCGTATTGCACCGAAATCGATTCTTCGATGCTCGGAAAAGAAGTTACGGTCACCGGTTGGACGAACAGCTGGCGTAACCACGGCGGACTTATTTTCGTCGATCTGCGCGACAGAAGCGGCATAGTGCAGGTTGTTTTCGACTTATCGTCGATAGGCGAAAGCGGTTTTAATAAAGCCGAGTCTATAAGAACGGAATACGTTCTCGCCGTGCGCGGCATTCCGAGAAAGCGCGACGCCGACCGCGTCAATCCGAAACTTAAGACCGGCGATATAGAAATACTCGCGACGGAACTTCGCATATTGTCCGAATCCGAGAACCCTCCGTTCCAGATCGACGAAGCCGCGGGAGTAAACGACGCCGTGCGTCTTAAGTACAGGTATCTCGAGCTCAGAACCCCGCGTTTGCAGAACATACTCATGCTCAGAAGCAAGATATGTCATTCGGCAAGAAACTATATGGACGAGAACGGTTTTGTCGAAATCGAAACGCCGTTCCTCTGTCGTTCCACGCCCGAGGGCGCAAGGGATTATCTCGTTCCTTCCAGAGTGCATAAAGGCGAGTTCTATGCGTTGCCGCAGTCGCCGCAGCTTTATAAACAGATACTTATGATAAGCGGCATGGACAGATATTATCAGGTTGCGAAATGCTTCCGCGACGAGGATCTTCGCGCCGACCGTCAGCCCGAGTTTACGCAGATCGATATGGAGATGTCTTACGTGTCCGATCAGGAAGACGTAATGTCGATCGCCGAAGGAATGATGCGCAGAGTGTTTAAGGAAACGAAGGGCATAGAACTTCCCGCAAAGATACGTCGCATGACTTATAAAGAGGCCATGGAACGTTTCGGTTCGGACAAGCCGGATACGCGTTTCGGGCTCGAACTCATCGATATTTCCGACCTTGCGAAAGGCTGCGGTTTTCAGGTGTTCTCGGGCGCGATCGAACGCGGCGGCTCGGTCAGAATGATAAATGCGAAAGGTTTTTATAAGGGCGGGGATCAGGCGATCCTTTCGAGAAAGGACGTCGACGCTTTGCTCCCGTTCGTCAAGGCTTATAAGGCGAAAGGACTTGCCTGGATCGCGGTCAAGGAAGACGGACTTCAGTCCCCGATAATAAAATTCCTCGGCGACGAACTGACCGAAAAAATCATCAGGCGCGCGAATGCCGAGGTCGGAGATATAATATTCTTCGGCGCGGATACCGACGAGATAGTTTTCGCTTCGCTCGGAGCGCTTCGTCTTAAGCTTGCGAGAATAGGCAATCTTATTCCCGAAAACTCTTACGATTTCCTTTGGATTACCGAATTCCCGATGTTCCATTACGACGAGGAAGAAAAAAGATACGTCGCCGAACATCATCCGTTCACCATGCCGATGGAAGAAGATCTTCCTTTGCTCGATACGGATCCGGCGAAGGTTCGTTCGCAGGCATACGACTTC